>BBFS01000010.1 GCA_001313365.1 Paenarthrobacter nitroguajacolicus JCM 14115 | reverse complement strand
TGGTGGCCGGAACGCTTCTGACCGTAGTTGCCGCGCTGGTGCCCGCGAAGGCGGCCACCGCCGTCGCACCACTCGCCGCCCCTCCGCCCGGCCGACGACGCCTCCGTAAGTAACCGCCGCGGCAGGATTCGCCTTGTCCTGGGCCTGTTGGCCCTGCTGGGCGGAACAGCCCTGCTGGTGTACGGCAGCATGACTGTTTCCTTGCTTGTGGCGCTGCTGGGTGGAGCTGTCTCGTTTGTGGGCATCCTGTTGTGCTCCACCCTCTTCATTCCCACCGTGGTGGCCCTGGCCGGACGTCTGGCCGCACCGGCCGGTGTGCCAGGCAAGCTTGCCGCCGTCAACGCGACGCGGAACCCGGCACGTACCTCCGCTACTGCCGCCGCGCTGCTGATCGGCGTCACCTTGGTTTCCCTCATGATGACGGGGGCGGCTACCTCCAGGCACGCCTTCAACGACACCTTGGCTGAAAACTACCCGGTGGACCTGTCCGCCCAGACCGCGGTGGACGCCAGCGATCCCGCCCAAGCTATATCCCGGATCAAAGCGCTCGACGGCGTCAGCGCTGCAGTGCTGCTGCAGCCGGTGGGAACGCTGAAGGACAATGCGACGCCCGACGGCGGCATTACCATCTATGGTCTCTCCGCCGCAGACGCTGCATCCGTGGTGCGTGATAACCACCTGAAGCCGTCCGCGGGCACCGTGTATCTGCCTGAGGACTCCCCCCGAGGCCCGGCAAGCATCACGACGGCGGCCGGAACCATTTCGCTCGATGCCAAAGTCCTGCGGACCCGCCATGTTCCTGCCTTCGTGGAAAGCTCCAGCATCTCTTCCGGTACGCTGCCGGAAATGCCCGGTATGGTGTGGGTGAAACTGGACGATTCCGTATCCGCAGATCGGGTTCAGGCCATCCAGAAGGAGATCGCCGCAGAGTTGGGCGTGCATGAGCGCACTGTCAGCGGTGCCGCGATTGAGCGGGTGACGTTCAACAGCATCATCGATGTCCTGTTGCTGGTAGTCACGGGGCTCCTTGGTGTCGCGGTGGTGATCGCGTTGATCGGTGTGGCCAACACGTTGTCACTTTCGGTCCTGGAACGGACGCGCGAGAACTCCTTGCTCCGTGCTTTGGGTCTGACCAGGGGGCCAACTCCGCGGCATGCTGGCCATCGAGGCCGTGCTCGTCGCAGGTGTGGCCGCGATCATGGGGGCAGGTTTGGGCATCGTTTATGGCTGGCTTGGCGCGCAGGCAAGCCTGGGAGCGTAGCCACTGTTGTTCCGGCCGTGCCGTGGCTTCAGTTGGCGGCTGTCTTTGGGGGTCGCCGTGGTGGCCGGACTCTTGGCTTCGGTGGTCCCTGCCAGCGCGCGGCACGCTTGTCACCGGTGGAGGGACTGGCCACAGCCTAGACCCTCTCCCACTTCATCGCCCTGTAACAGGAAACGCTCTCTCACTACCCCCGGACGGACCGGAAGGAAGTGAGAGAGCGTTTCTGTTTGTGGCTGTTATGTGAAAGAGGGTCTACGCCTCGACGGGTTCTTCGTAGCGCGGGAAGACGGGCGCCGGGGGGGCGGGGCAATTCCGTGCCGGCAACAATCGGGGGGGTGGCGACGGCGGCGAACCGGCGCGACTCGCCTTCAGGCTGCCCGAGCACCTCAAGGAGCTTCGCGGACGACGACGGCATGACCGGCTGGGCGAGGATCGCCACGATGCGGACAACCTCCAAGGTGACGTACAGGACCGTGTTCATACGCTCCAGGTCAGTCTTGCGCAGCACCCACGGAGCCTGCTCCGCGAAGTAAGCGTTGGTGTCGCCGAGGACAGTCCAGATCGCTTCAAGGCCCTGCTGAATTCCTGCTTATCGAAGGCAGCACGTGCAGTGCCCAACAATTCGCCGGCCTGGGCCAGCAAAGCGCTGTCCTCGGCTGTATACGCGCCGGGAACCGGAACCTTGCCTTCACAGTTCTTCGCCACCATGGACAGCGAACGCTGCGCGAGGTTGCCGAAGTTGTTGGCAGATCCGAGTTCATGCGGCCCACGATGGCTTCGTGGTTGTAGTTGCCATCCGCCCCCGAAAGGAACTTCACGGAGGAAGAAGTAGCGGCACTGGTCCAGGCCGTACTGCGCCACGAAATCCTGGGGGGGTGCCACAACATTCCCCAATGATTTGGACATCTTCACGCCGTTGTTGGTGAGGAAGCCATGGATCATGACGCGCTTGGGCAGTTCCAGCCCTGCGCTCATGAGGAACGCGGGCCAGTAGATGGCGTGGAAGCGTGAGATGTCCTTGCCGATGACGTGCACGTCAGCGGGCCAGAACTTCTTGAAGGATTCCGACTCGATGTCCGGGTAGCCCACGCCGGTCAGGTAGTTGGTGAGCGCGTCAACCCAGACGTACATGACGTGCTTCTCGTCGCCCGGGACCGGGACACCCCCAGTCGAAGGTGGTGCGGCTGATGGACAGGTCCTCCAGCCCACGTCGCACAAAGCTGATGACCTCATTGAAACGGGATTGAGGCGCACCGAATTCAGGCTGTTCCTCATACAGGGCAAGGAGTTTGTCCTGGTAGTTGGAGAGCCGGAAGAAGTAGCTTTCCTCGGCAGTCCAGGTGACAAGGGTGTCCGTCTCCTTGGAGTAGCGGAGCCCATCCTCCTTGACCACGGTGTCGTCTTCGACGTAGTAGGCCTCGTCGCGGACGGAGTACCAGCTCGTACTTGGACAGGTAGATATCACCGTTGGCTTCCATCTTCTTCCAGATGGCCTGGGAAGCCGCGTAGTGGTCCTTATCCGTGGTGCGGATGAAGCGGTCGTGGGAGATCCCCAAGTCCTGGCTCATCTGCTTGAAGGCTGCCGAATTGCGGTCAGCGAGCTGCTTGGCAGTAATGCCTTCCTTCTCGGCTGATTGCTGCATCTTGAGTCCGTGCTCGTCCGTTCCGGTCATGAAGAACACCTCATGGCCGTCAAGGCGCTTGAACCGCGCCATGGCATCAGTCGCGATGACCTCGTAGGCGTGGCCGATGTGCGGCACGCCATTGGGGGGGTAGCTGATTGCGGTGGTGATGTAGAACGGGGGGGATTTCTCTGGAGACGTCACTCTAAGAAGTTACCTTTTTTTGGGATGAAATAGCTTAGTTAAGTTCGGTCAGCGTATCGCTGAGCCGGACCAGTTCATGGTCGTGGGAAGCAACCAGGACGGCAATGCCATCGCTGGTGGTGTCCTTGAGAATGCCGATGATGCGGTTGGCCGCTGCGCGGTCGAGGCTGGCCGTGGGCTCGTCCACCACCAGTACGCGGGTGCCCAGAATCAGGGCGCGGGCAATGGCGACACGCTGGCGTTCACCACCGGAGAGCTGCGCGGGACGGTGGCGCATACGGCGTCCGAGGCCCACCAGGTCCAGGAGGTCCTTTGCCATCTCGGTACGCTGTTCCACTTCGCCGTCGGGTACGGCGGGGGGGAGCAGGACGTTCTCCAAGGCGCTCATGCCATCGATCAAGGCGCCGCCCTGGTCCACGTAACCAATCAGGCCCGTCGGCGGTCCGCGATCTCGTCGTCGCCCATGGTGTCCAACGGCTGGCCTTCCCACAGGACCTTGCCCGACGTCGGAGCGTAAGTCCCGCGCTCACCGTCAGGATGCTGGTCTTACCGGAACCGCTTCGTCCGGCGATGCAGTGCATCTCACCAGCGTGAAGGGTGAGGTTGAAGTCGTCCACGACGTCCACTTCCTCGGCGCCGCCCTTGTCCCCACCGTAATGAATGGTGACCCGGCTCAGTTCCAAGGGAGTTGCGTGGTCCGTGGCCCTCACGATGGTGTTGGCACGGGTCTGCAGCGACTCGTCCGCGGATTCCGGGGGGGTGGCCTTCAGCTCGGGGGGGTTGAGGTTGTCAGTCATTTGACTACTTTCGTTGCAATCGGAATCCAGCAAATTACGGCCAGCAGACCGGCCAAACCGGCCCAAAGAGCCGCGTAGGGAGCCAGGAGCAATCCCAGCCCCAGGCACCAAGGACACCCAAGGGAAGTGCCACGGTGCCGACAAGTGCGTTTTCGAAGAAGCGGACCTGGCCAAGCATGTCCGGGTTCCAGCCCATGGCACGCAAAGTACCGAGGTACTCCCGTTTGGCGTGGAGCTCGAAGCGGCCGGTGACCAAGGTCAGGAGAAGGCCCACAATCACACCGAACACAGCGAGGATGATGCTCGGCAAGGTGATGCTGGCAGCGGCCAGACCACTCAAAGCGCTTGCGCCGGCTGCTCGGGGAATGTCGATCAGGAGCGCGATCAGGCACCCACTGCTGCACCGAACACACCCACTGCCACGGCCAGGGAGATCGAGTTGAAGCGGTTGGTAGTGAGCTGCCTGTTGGCGAACGTCAGGGGCGAGTCAACAGTCACCAGGCGTTCATCGTGCTGCGGTTCCTGATCAATCACGACGCGGTGGCGCAACTGCTGGGCGGCGAGCAATGCAGCAGCGCTGTAGATGACCAGCATCGTGACTGAGACGATCACGGTGGCAACGTTCCAGCTCAGCAAGCTGAGGACGAGTCCCGCCGCCGCGAGTGCCGCAGCTCCCACCGCGAATTCCTCCAGGACCCAGGAGCGGATCCGTTTCTGGGTCCAACCCATGGCGCGGAGGATGCCGGCTTCGCTTCGGCGTTGTCGGATGTAGCTGACCGTGGAAGCGCCCGTCAGGAGCGTTGCACCAAGCAGCGTCAGGAACAGCAGGGTGATGTTGGTTCCGGTGAGGGAACCTGAGACTGCATCGGCTGCGTCCTGGCGCACCCACGACTGCTGGACAGTGCCCAGGGGTGATTCCTTGCCGGCGTCGTCCTTGCTGTAGCCGGGGGGACGAAGATATTGGCATCTTCACGGGCGGAACCCGCCACGACCGTAGCCTCAAGGCCGAGCTCACGGATCTGGGTGGCCAGCTTCTCAACCTCGGGCTGTGCCGTCTTCCAGTTTCCGGTTGCCGACGCTTGACACGGATAGCGTCAATGACGTCCGCGTTGGTGTCGTAACCACGGGCGGCTGCCAGACCGTAGTAATCGGTGATGGCACCGGCGGACTGGCTGACCAAGCCCGTAGCACTCAGCGATGGCTTCAGTTCCGTGCCCTCAACCTCTTTGCCCTCTGCGTCCTTGGTGAGAGTCATCGGCGTGGGGGGGTCGTAGCCGCCCAAGGGCAGCTTGTTGACGTCCCCCGGCAGCTGACTTCACCGCGGCAGGGTCGAAGGTGCCGTACACCATGGGCAGCGGCGTTGCCGGCTTCTTGCCTGTTTCCAGGTCTTCCCGGTATGAGCGCTCCTCCACCGGCTTACGCTGCGTCTGGTCCACGGGAGCACCGAAGGACGACTTCTCCGGCAGACGGTTCACCGTAACCCAGTCCCCCCCCGGTGTGGCGCTCTTATCCGACGCGCCGTTGGAAGCTTCGTCGCCGTCCTTGTACTGGGGCGCTGCGGCAAATGCCGTGCTCCACGTGGCGGGATTGTACAAACCCTGGCTGAAGGAGGCCGTGCTGCCCAGCAATTTGCTGTGGTCGGTTGATCCAGGCCACTCGAGGGCGAACGGGGACTTCGACACGAACGGAAGGTAGTCCTTGTCCAGTGAACGCGTTACCGTGCCCACCTCATTGACTACCTTGCCGCTGGCGTCAAGTTCCTCGATCTTCACCGAGTACTGCAGGTCAAGGGATGTGCCTGAACGGACAATCAGCGGAATGGCTTGGGAGTCCGCAGTCAGCAGGCCGTCGCGCTTGGCCTGCTGGTACTGCGTCATCAGCGGCGCCCAATGCTTGAGCTTGACGCCCAGGAAATCGGGACCTTCTTCCAACTGGTCCATGCTGAGGCCGGTGGTGAAAAGACTCTCGAAGTGGCGTCCGATAGCGCCCGCGTCACGGGCATCCGCCGGAGGAGCTTCTCCAAGGGTGCCAGGAAGTCTCCTGCCGAGCCCAGCAGCGCCCGCTCAGCGGCAGGGTCGACGGCGACGACGGACTCCGTCACCTCAGGCGCCAGGGGGAAGCGCCACGGAGAGATTGAAAAGATTGTGCTCCGAGCCAGGGCGGGAGCGGGGAACTTAACACCTGTCTCGCCCTCAGGGCCGGCGATCCGGACATTGGTGCCGCCAGCAGTCTGTTCCTGGATCAGTCGGCCTTTGCCCAGGGTGCCTTCAGCGCTGGTCTTGAAAAGGGTCTTCTCGTTAGCTCCGTCCGAGCTCGTGGCCGAGGCGGTCAGGCGGTACTTCTTGGGGGGAATCAGGCAGTACTGATTCCGCTGCAGGCCACTTGCCCGAATCCATGGCGGATGGATCCCCCCCGCCGTCACTGCGCCGGCAAGGCCCGCGTTATAGCCAGGTAGTCCATGGCGTTGAGCCGCGGAGCTTCAAGGTTCTGCGATACACGCGAGACCAGGCTGATGGGCGCGGCCACGGCCGTTTGGCCCATGGTCCGGATCTTCTCCAGCTGCTCAAAGCTGATGCCGCCTTGGCCGTTGGCGATTTCCGGCTGAATCAATGCACCGCCGTCGCCATCTTGTGATTGGTCAGGCTTTGCCTGGACCAGGATGTCGTAGAGTCCCCCCCGCGAGTTCTCGTCCACTGTCCTGTTCAGAGCCGCCTGCGACTGGCTCTGGACGAGGACGGACAAGCACATGGCGACGATCAAAATGGCCGCGGTCAGCAGCAGCACACGGCTTCTGATGAACCTTTGGACGGCGTTCATTGGGCTCCCTGAGACCTTGATTGCGGGCGCGCACACACGCACCGTGATTCCTCAAAAGACACAGAGGAAGACCGGGCTGTATGTGCAAAAAGTTGTGGCCGGCCTGCTGCCGGGTCCGAATCCCGGACCCAGCCATTGTAAGCAGACCGGCCACTCCTGCGTGCCATGGTGTGTCGCCGGCACGCGAACCTAGGTGATGAAGATCAGTGCTAGTCCTCCAGGTCCACTTCGCGAACCATCTCTGCGCCGATACCGGCCTTGATGGCTTCCAGCACCTGCTGCGGAACCGAGCTGTCGATGGTCAGGAGCGCAAGAACCTGGCCGCCTTCGGTCTGGCGCGCAACCTGCATCCCGCCGATGTTGATGTTGTTCATGCCCAAAATGTGTCCGATGGTGCCAATCACGCCCGGACGGTCGGCGTAGGCCACAACAACCAAGTGCTCGCTGATGGGAATTTCGACGTCGTATCCGTTGACGCCTACGAGCTTCTCCACCTGCTTGGGACCCGTGAGGGTACCGGCAACAGAAATCTGCGAACCATCGCTGAGGGCACCACGGATGGTCAGGACATTGCGGTAGTCCTCGGCGTCGGGGGTGGTGATCAGCCTGGTGTTGATGCCACGCTGTTCTGCGATTACCGGAGCATTCACGTAGGAGACCTGCTCCGTGACCACATCAGCGAAGACGCCCTTCAGCGCAGCCAGTTCGAGTACCTTGACGTCCAGCGCGGCAATTTCACCGGCCACCTCAACGTCGATCTGGGTGAGGGACGCGTGGGTAAGCGCCGTGAAGATCCGGCCCAGCTTTTCGATCAGCGGGATACCCGGGCGAACATCGGGAGCGATGACGCTCCGGCAACGTTCACGGCATCGGGAACCAGTTCGCCTGCAAGGGCAAGGCGAACCGACTTGGCCACTGACACGCCGGCCTTCTCCTGGGCTCATCCGTGGACGCTCCAAGGTGCGGGGGGTGACAACGACGTTGTCGAGTTCGAAGAACGGCAGGTCGGTGCTGGGTTCCTTGACGAAGACGTCCACGCCGGCGCCCGCGATCTGGCCTTCCTTCAAAGCCGTGTAAAGGCTTCTTCGTCCACCAGGCCACCACGTGCCACGTTGATGACGTACGCCGTTTCCTTCATCTTGCGGAAGCGTCGGCGCCCAGCATGCCTACCGTCTCCGGCGTCTTGGGCATGTGGATGGTGATGAAGTCGGCGTTTTCCAACAGTTCATCCAAAGTTACAAGCTTGACGCCCAACTGGGCCGCGCGCGCAGCCGTGATGTAGGGGTCATAGGCGAGGATTTCGGTTTCGAATCCCTGCAGGCGTGCTGCTACCAGTGCGCCGATACGGCCAAGGCCGATGATGCCGATCTTCTTCTCGAAGAGTTCAATGCCGGTGTACTTTGAGCGCTTCCACTCGCCGTTCTTCAGCGCAGAGCTGGCCTGCGGAATGTGGCGGGCGAGGCTCAGGATGTGGCCCACGGTGAGCTCTGCGGCAGAAACGATGTTGGACGTGGGTGCGTTGACCACCATGACGCCTGCTTGCGTTGCGGACTTGATGTCCACGTTGTCCAGCCCCCACGCCGGCGCGGGCGATGACCTTAAGGTTCTTGGCCGCAGCGATGGCTTCGGCATCCACTTGGGTGGCCGAACGGACCAGGATGGCGTCGACGTCGGCAATGGCGGACAGCAGCTGGGAACGGTCGGCGCCGTCGGTCTGTCGGATTTCAAAGTCCGGGCCAATGCCTCGACTGTGGCGGGCGAAAGTTCCTCGGCGAGGAGGACGACGGGTTTGCTGACTGACACGGGGTGGCACCTTACTTTGGACAACTTTGGACAGAACTGGACAAGGAGCGGATGCGTGGCCCGGGGGCACGGCGCCGGGACCAGCCCAGAATATCGAATCCGGGCAGGGTTTCCGGTGCCGGGGGAGGGATGTTACGGCCGGGCCGGTAGTTGTTGTGAAGAAGTTCACAGCCCATGAGGCTGGGCAATTCACTGGAGAAACTGGTGTCGATGGAGAAACGACGACGCCGCCCGGCTATGTTCTCCGGACGGGCGTCGTAGTGCGCCGGCCGTTAGGCCAGCACCGAAGGATCAGCGGGCTGCGGAACCTTCAACGTAGTCAGCGTCCTGCTGCTGCCAGGAGAACAGGGAGCGCAGTTCGCGGCCGACCTCTTCGATCGGGTGCTGCTCTGCCTTGGCACGCAGTTCCTTGAACTCGGTGCCACCGTTGTCCTGGTCGTCGATGAAGCGCTTGGCGAAAGCACCGCTCTGGATGTCAGCGAGGACAGCCTTCATGTTTTCCTTCACCTCGGGGGTGATGACGCGCGGGCCGGAGACGTAGTCGCCGTACTCTGCGGTGTCGGAAACGCTCCAGCGCTGCTTGGCAATGCCGCCTTCCCACATGAGGTCAACGATGAGCTTGAGCTCGTGGAGAACCTCGAAGTAGGCGATCTGCGGCTGGTAGCCGGCTTCGGTGAGGGTTTCGAAGCCGTACTGGACGAGCTGGGAAACGCCGCCGCAAAGAACGGACTGCTCGCCGAAGAGGTCGGTCTCGGTCTCTTCGGTGAAGGTGGTCTTGATGACGCCGGCGCGGGTTCCGCCGATTGCCTTGGCGTAGGACTTCGCCAGGTCCCATGCGGAACCCGATGCGTCCTGCTCAACAGCGATGATGTCCGGGATACCGCGGCCGGCTTCGAATTCGCGGCGCACAGTGTGCCCGGAGCCTTCGGGGCGATCAGGATGACGTCGACGCCTGCCGGAGCTTCGATGTAGCCGAAGCGGATGTTGAAGCCGTGAGCGAAGGCGAGTGCCTTGCCCTCGGTCAGCTTGTCCTTGATGGAGTCGTTGTAGATGGAGCGCTGGTGCTGGTCCGGTGCCAGGATCATGATGACGTCTGCCCATTCGGCGGCATCCGCAACGTTCTTGACAGTGAAGCCTGCGTCCTCTGCCTTGGCGGCCGACTTGGAGCCGTCCTTCAGCGCGATAACAACCTCGACGCCGGAATCGCGCAGGTTCAGTGCGTGGGCGTGGCCCTGGGAGCCATAGCCAACGATGGCTACCTTGCGGCCCTGGATGATCGACAGGTCTGCGTCGTCGTCGTAGAACATTTCAGTCACTTGCGTAACTCCTCTTGAGTGGTTTTTCGATATTGATAGTGGTGCTGCGGTACTGGACGCAACGCTCACGCGGAGCGGAGCGCCCTGTCACTCATGGAGCGGGATCCCCCCCGTCCAACGGCCAAGGTGCCGGACTGCACGATTTCACGGATGCCGAACGGCTCGAGCACTGAAAGCAGCGCGGCGAGCTTCTCGGGGGTACCGGTTGCCTCAATCACCAACGAGTCTGTGGACACGTCGACGACAGCGGCACGGAACAGGTCTGCAGCCTGGGTAACCTGCAGACGTGTCGCGGCATCCGCACGTACTTTGACCAGGATGTGGTCACGTTGTACGGAAGATTCGGAAGTCAGCTCAACAATCTTGATGACGTTGACCAACTTGTTGAGCTGCTTGGTGACCTGCTCGATGAGGTCGCCGTCGGCGTCGACGACAACCGTCATGCGGGACATGCCAGGAACCTCGGTGGGTCCCACAGCCAGGGAATTGATGTTGAACGCGCGCCGGGCGAAGAGGCTGGCCACGCGGGTCAGCACGCCGGGCTTGTCTTCTACCAGAACGGACAGTGTGTGGCGGCTCATGCCTAGTCCTCCTCTTCCCATTCCGGGGTCATGTTGCGGGCAACCTGGATCTGGTCGTTGCTGACGCCCGAAGGCACCATCGGCCACACCATCGAGTTGGGGGGGCTGACGACAAAGTCGATGACCACGGGACGGTCATTGATTTCGAGTGCCTTCTGGATGGTGGCATCGATGTCTTCGTCGCGCTCACAACGCAGTGCGGCACAACCGTAGGCATCGGCCAGTTTCACGAAGTCCGGAATCCGGATGGTGTCGTGGCCTGTATTCAGATCCGTGTTCGAGTAGCGGCCCTCGTAGAACAGCGTCTGCCATTGGCGGACCATGCCCAACGAGGAGTTGTTGATGATGGCGACCTTGATCGGGATGTTGTTGATGGCACAGGTGGCCAGCTCCTGATTGGTCATTTGGAAGCAGCCGTCACCGTCGATGGCCCAGACCACGCGGTCCGGTTCACCGACCTTGGCGCCCATGGCCGCCGGAACCGAGTATCCCATGGTTCCTGCACCGCCTGAGTTCAGCCAGGCGTGGGGGGGCCGTTCGTACTTGATGAACTGGGCGGCCCACATCTGGTGCTGGCCAACGCCGGCAACGTAGATGCCTTCGGGACCCGTGAGCTCGCCGATCCGCTTGATCACGCGCTGCGGGGCGGTGAGCCCGTCCTCGGGCTCGGTCCATCCCAGCGGGTACGTGTCGCGAAGGTTGCCCAGGAAGGCCCACCACGAGTCCAGGTCCGGGGTCCCGCTCAGTTCAAACTGCGTTTTCACGGCCTCGGTGAGTTCCGGAATGATTTCCTTGACCGAGCCAACGATCGGGACATCGGCCGTGCGGTTCTTGGAGATTTCCGCGGGGTCGATGTCAGCGTGGATGACCTTGGCAAACGGGGCAAAGGTCTTCAGCACGCCGGTGACGCGGTCATCAAACCTGGCACCGAGGGTGATCAGGAGGTCAGCCTGCTGAAGCGCAGTCACGGCGGAGACAGAGCCGTGCATGCCCGGCATGCCAACGTGCTGCGGATGCGAGTCAGGGAATGCACCGCGCGCCATCAGGGTGGTGACCACGGGAGCGCCGGTAGCCAGCGCGAGCTCCATGAGCTCTGCGGACGCATGGCCCTTGACCACACCGCCGCCACGTAGAGGACCGGTTTGCTGGCGGCAGCGATCAACTTGGCAGCTTCGCGGACCTGCTTGTTGTGGCCGCGCACTACGGGGGGGCGATAGCCCGGCAAATCAACCTTCGGCGGCCAGGAGAAGGTCATCTGGCCAACCTGGGCGTCCTTGGCGATATCCACCAGGACGGGGCCCGGACGGCCGGTGGACGCGAGGTGGAAAGCCTCAGCCATGACATGCGGGATGTCGTTGGGGTCAGTCACCAGGAACGAATGCTTGGTAATGGGCATCGTGATACCCACGATGTCCGCTTCCTGGAAGGCATCGGTGCCGATGACACCGCTGGAAACCTGGCCGGTGATGGCCACCATGGGCACGGAATCCATGTGGGCGTCCATGATGGCGGTAACGAGGTTGGTGGCACCGGGTCCCGAGGTGGCGATGCAAACGCCAACCCGTCCGGTAACCATGGCGTAGCCTTGCGCGGCGTGGCCGGCTCCCTGTTCGTGACGGACCAGGATGTGATTCATGCTGGAGGCCATCAAGGGGTCGTAGGTGGGCAGGATCGCGCCACCGGGCAAACCGAAAATATCGTCCACGCCGAGTTCTTCGAGCGAACGGACAATTGCTTGCGAGCCGGACATCACCGTTGGGGGGGGTACAACGGTGTTCGGCCCAAGTACAGGAGAGAGAGGTGCAGCAGCGTCGACGACGACGGCCTCAGCCGTACGGTCGACCTTTTCCGGAGCTTTGTGGGCTCCAGCGGACTTTGCAGCCATCAGCGAGGGGCTGATCGGCGATCCTTTGCTCATCGGACTCTTCCTTAGTGGATCTTCAATAGGTGGGTCTTGCTTCGGGGGGGAATAAAAAAACCCCTCAGCCTTCCGGCTCTTCGAGGGGGGGTTTGCGCGTGACGGTTCGTTACCAGTCGGGCTAAGCCACGCGCTTGGTAAGGACGACGATGCCGACGGTAACGAATGTGATCATGCGTTCAGTGTTCCCTCAAAGTGAGATACGTGTCAATCGGGCACTATCGTATCTCACTATTTGGACAGCAATGTCCGCCTGCCGGACTCCGGCTGCCGCAAGGCAGCCGGAGTCCGAAGCAGGAACTACCCGCAGTACGCTCCCGTGGAGGCACTGTGGACAAGCTTGGCGTACTTGGCAAGCACGCCCTTGGTGAACTTGGCTGGCAGTGGCTCCCAGCCCTCCTTGCGGGCCTCGAGCTCGGCTTCGTCGACCAAGAGGTCGAAGGAGCGGGCAGCGATGTCAACACGGATGCGGTCCCCCGTCCTTCACGAAGGCGATGGGGGGGCCGCCGTCGACGGCTTCCGGCGCAACGTGGCCGATGCACAGGCCCGTGGTGCCTCCGGAGAAGCGGCCATCGGTCAGCAGCAGGACATCCTTGCCAAGCCCTGCACCCTTGATGCTCCGGTAATGGCCAACATCTCGCGCATGCCGGGGGCCGCCCTTGGGGGCCTTCATAGCGGATGACCACGACGTCACCCTTGTTGATTTCGCCATTGTCCAACGCGCTGAGGGCGCCCTGTTCGCGCTCGAAGACACGCGCAGTTCCTTCGAAGACGTCAGCATCGAAGCCTGCACTCTTCACTACGGCACCTTCCGGAGCCATGGACCGTGCAGGATGGTGATGCCACCGGTCTTGTGGATGGGGTTGTCCAAGGCACGGAGGATCTTGCCGTCAAGGTCCGGTGGATTGATCGAGGCGAGGTTTTCGGCAAGCGTCTTGCCGGTAACGGTGAGGCAGTCACCATGCAGCAGTCCGGCGTCGAGCAGTGCCTTCATGATGACCGGCACGCCACCAATCTTGTCCACGTCGGTCATAACGTAGCGGCCGAAAGGCTTGAGGTCTCCCAGGTGGGGGGGAATTTTGTCGCCGATGCGGTTGAAGTCGTCCAACGTCAGCTCGACTTCGGCTTCGCGGGCGATCGCGAGCAGGTGGAGCACGGCGTTGGTGGAGCCGCCGAATGCATGGTGACGGCGATGGCGTTCTCGAAGGCCTTTTTGGTCATGATGTCGCGCGCCGTGATGCCCAGGCGCAACAGGTTCACTACCGCTTCGCCGGACTTGCGGGCGAAATCATCACGACGGCGGTCGGCCGACGGCGGAGCGGCCGAACCCGGCAGGGACATACCCAAGGCCTCGCCGATGCAGGCCATGGTGTTGGCCGTGTACATGCCGCCACAAGCGCCTTCGCCGGGACAGATGGCTTTTTCGATGCGGGTGAGGTCTTCCATGCTCATTTTGCCGGCGGCACAGGCGCCCACGGCCTCGAAGGCGTCAATGAGCGTGACTTCCTTCTCCGAGCCGTCTTCCAGCTTGACCCAGCCCGGCATGATGGAACCTGCGTAAAGGAACACCGATGCGAGGTCCAGGCGGGCAGCAGCCATGAGCATCCCGGGAAGGGACTTGTCACAGCCGGCCAGGAGCACAGAGCCATCTATGCGCTCGGCCTGCATCACCGTTTCCACGGAGTCGGCGATGACCTCACGGGAAACCAACGAGAAGTGCATTCCCTCGTGGCCCATGGAAATACCGTCCGAGACGGAGATGGTGCCGAACTGCATCGGGAAGCCACCGCCGGCGTGGACGCCTTCTTTGGCGCCCTGCGCAAGGCGGTTAAGGGAAAGGTTGCAGGGGGTAATTTCGTTCCACGAACTGGCAACACCAATTTGGGGTTTGGCGAAGTCGTCGTCTCCCATGCCCACGGCACGGAACATGCCACGGGCAGGCGCCGCGTGAATGCCGTCGGTCACCACCCGGCTGCGGGGTTTGATGTCCGGCGTGTTGTCTGTCGCAATTCGGGTGGTGTCACTCATGGTCCAAAGTCTATGTGTACCGGGCGGCCGCGAACGTTGCTGCACGCCGGGTTAAGCCCAAACTGCCGAATGTTGCGATTTTGCGGCCACCCTGCCCCATACGAAGGTCCGTGCCTCGAATGGCCTGCGCCTCAAACGTTGGGGGGGCGTGTCTCATTGAGTTCCTTGGCAATGGATTCAGCTTCGCTCTTGAGCATATTCAGGACACTTGCAATGGTGGCCCGCGCGGCAACTTCCTGCCGCGACAAAGCCACGATGCTTCTGCTTGCTTTGACCCCTGCAAGTGGCCGAAGAACGAGTCCCCCCCGCCGCGCACTTGCCCGGGCGGTGTATCGAGCAGTAGGCAGATGCCATGGCCCGCGCCCACCAGAGCCTCAAGCACCCTCAAATCCGGATATCGCTGACCCCTCAGGGCCTGCCTGCCTGCATGGAGTTCGATCTGGCGAAGCACCGTGTCGAACGGGAAGCCCTCCGGGACGCCAATCCACGGGTAATCAACAACGTCCTGGGGGGGGCTGAGCCGGACTTTTGCGGCCAAGGGATGACCGGCCGGCATGGCGACGTCCAGGGCTTCCTCCAGGAGCGGCACCACGGTCAGGCCCCGCCGGGCGAAAACTTCCGGCCCGTCCACGCTGTGCGCCAGCACAATGTCGTAGTCCGCCACCAAGGGAGCGAAATGGGCGGTTCCCGGATCCTCGAAATGTGCATCGAAAGTCAGACCATCCACGGAGGAGACCCGGTGCAGGACACCTGGGAGGAGCATTTCCGCAGCGCTGGGAAAGAAAGCAGCAGAAACACGTGTTTGCCAACCCTTCCGGTAGGTGTCAATGGTGGACTCCGCCCGGGCCATGGCTGTGGCTATATCCGCTGCTGCTGCCGCCATGGCCAGCCCTGCTTCGGTCAACTGAACGCCCCCCCGGCCCACTTTCTCCACAAGGACAACACCGATCTCGGCCTGTAGCGTTTTCAGTTGCTGCGATACCGCCGAGGCTGTGACATTCATGGCCTCGGCGGTGGCGCCAACACTTTGCCGGTCCGCCAATTCGCGCAGAATCTGCAGCCTTTTGAAGTCCATGGAGCCAGACTAGGCGACTCCCGAAGAATTGCCTGCCCGCGAATTATCCCGGCCTGCAATTAGTAAGGCAACTGATATTTCGGTCAAACCGGCAGGTCAAACGCTGGACAGCCCATAAGCAGGCACGTAACGTCGGCATTACCACGAGCTTCACCCCAGTGAGCAGAAGGGCTTCCACCATGGACTGGTTAATTTGGGTCATTGTCATTGTTTTGGTCGTCGCGATTGTTTGGTGGCTAATGAACCGCAACAAGGCAGGAAACGTCGATACCACCCCAAGCCAGGCTCCCGCCGATGAACGCCTTTCCGGGACAACCAGCACCACGGCCCCGGCAGCGATGGAGCCCAGTAACACAGCTTCCATGCCTGACCCTGGTGCAACGGCAGCAGGTGTGGCCGGCCTGGCCGGGGGGGTAACCAACCTGGGCAAGACCGCCGCCGAAGGCAGCGGCCCGACTATCGACGAACCAAGGTTGCCGAACCCGACATTGCCGAACCGAACGTTGCCGAACCCGGACCTTCCGAAGAAATCCACGGCGCCTCCCCCCCTGTCACCGATGACACACAAGCCGAGCCCCCGCACCGCCGTCGACGACTCACCACCTGTTGTAGCCTCAGACGCTCAGCCGGCCACCACACCCGGATTGACCGTGGCCGAACCAGTCATCGCACCCCCCCGCGGTGGCCGAACCCGTGATTGACGAACCAGTGGTGGCCGAACCCGTGGTGGACACGGACGCGAAGGTCCACGCCGCAGACGCCGGTGACATGGACGCCGGTGACGTGGACGACTGGGACACAGGTGCTTCCGCTGCCGCCTCCAAGGAGGCAGCAGATAAGGCTGAGTGGGAGTCTTCCTGGACAGACGGAAGCGGCACCCCTGTCCATCATCACGAGTACACCGATGCCCACTCACCCACCCTGCCGGGAGCAGAGTCCGCAGCGGCCGAGGATTCGGCGGCCTCTGGTCACCTGGCCGTCGAGCATCCCTACGGCACCGGATCATCCAGCGCCCCAGGGGGGGATGCGTATCCGGTCAAGGCCGACGCCTCGGCCATGACCTACCACGACGAGGACACGGCAGGGTACGACGACGCTGCTGCCGATGTGTGGTTTGAGTCTTCCGCGCACGCAGAGGCTGCCGGCTTCCGCCCACCCCCCCGCCGCAGCAGGCACTGAGAAGAACACGCGCCGGGAAGAACGCGCGCGGCCAGACATACAGGCAGGCAGGAACATGGGCAGGCGCTCTCCGGAACGACGTGATCGCCTCATGCGCGCCTCTGCGCTTGTCCTGCTCTTGTCGCTAACGGGATGCACGGGCAGTCCGTCGTCGCCGGGCACCGCGGCAACACCCAACGCGTCGGCGACCCAGGGGGGGACAACCGCTTCAGGGACATCCGCCCCCCCGGAAGCAGCCAAACGACGCCCGCGTCGCCACGGAGCCCGGAAGTCGCTCAAAAGCTCGACGTCGGACTGCAACTGCCATGGTCGGTCGTCTTCCTGCCAAACGGCACAGCTGTGGTCTCCGAGCGCGATTCCGCCCAGGTCAAGAGCATCCGAAACGGCGAGGCCACCACCATAGGCGAGGTGTCCGGCGTCGACCCCGGCGGAGAAGGCGGATTGCTCGGACTGGCCCTCTCACCTGACTTCGCAACGGACCGGTGGCTGTACGCATACTTCACTTCGCCGAGCGACAACCGGATTGCGCGGATGAAGTTGACTGAGGACTCTGGTGGTCAATTGGCCTTGGGCGAGGCTGAAGTGATCTTCTCCGGGATGTCCAAGGCCTCAACCCATAACGGTGGTCGAATCCGTTTTGGCCCGGATGGGTTCCTGTACGTGGGCACCGGCGATTCCCAGCGCCGGGAGCAACCCCCCCAGGATACAAACGCCCTGGGAGGCAAAATCCTTAGGCTTACTGCGGAAGGACGCCCGGCGCCGGGTAATCCCTTCGGCGACAACCCTGTCTACAGCTATGGGCACCGTAACGTGCAGGGCCTGGCGTGGGACAGTGACGGACGCCTCTGGGCCAGCGAATTCGGGCCGGACGTGGATGACGAACTGAACCTGATCACCCCCCCGGGCGGCAACTACGGTTGGCCTACCGTGACCGGCGCGCCGGGCAGAAGCGGGCTGATCGATGCGAAGGTCGTCTGGCCCTCAACGTCGGACGCCTCACCGAGCGGACTCGAAATCGTGGATGGCATTGCCTACACCGGTGCGCTTCGTGGTCAAAGACTGTGGGCGGTTCCCTTGAGGGTGAGAACGCGGGCACTCCTGTGGCCTATTTCACAGGACAATACGGGCGACTCAGGGACGTAACCCGAGCTCCAGACGGCACCCTCTGGGTTATCAGCAACAACAGAAACCCTGATTTCGCGGTGATTCTGGAGGTTGGGCCGTGACACCGCAGGCGACGAGGTGCCGATTTCCCTCTTCGGTGGAAGTCGTGTAGAGTTACATGTCGTTGCGGAGATCGCCGGGGGAAAGAAAAGCTTCCGGGTTTGATCAGAATCAACAGCTGCACCTCTAGCTCAACTGGCAGAGCAATTGACTCTTAATCAATGGGTTCCGGGTTCGAGTCCCGGGGGGGGTGCACCAAGCAAAAGGCCTTGGAGTGAATCTCACTCCAAGGCCTTTTTTGTTGTTCAATACTCTTTTCGGGTCAATCAAATGGCGTTCATCACGCATTGCGCCTTTTGGTCTCCAGCAGTCAAATAGTGGTGTAGAGTTATTTGTCGTTGCGGAGGTCAACGGGGGAATGTGAATTTCCCGGATAAGCCGAAACAATAGCTGCACCTCTAGCTCAACTGGCAGAGCAATTGACTCTTAATCAATGGGTTCCGGGTTCGAGTCCCGGGGGGGGTGCACCACAGAGGAAAGGCTCCGGATCGTAGATACGATCCGGAGCCTTTCTGTATTCCATCTGTTTCCATGCCGGGGGGGCTTCGCAACTTAAACCCCGGCCACAGGCTTCGGTCAGACTTGAGGCAGGTCGGTGTCAACCTGGTGCGATTCCGGCGCCGGCAGCCCGGCAAGGCCCCTGACAACGATCCGAAGTTCCTCGCGGAGGCGGGCGGTGTCCACGGCGACGGGCGACAAGACATCCTGCTCAAGCTTTACTGCTTCTGCAAGCGCTGCAATACCGGCGTCGGTAAGGGTCACCACGTGACTTCTGCGGTCGGAATCACTGCGTTGCCGGGTGACATGCCCGTGCAGCTCAAGCCTCGCCAAGGTGGTCCCCCATTGTTTGGGCCTTGACCCGCGCAACTTCGGCCAAAGCCGCCTGCGTAATGGCACCCTTGGCAGCCAATACCTGCATGGCAATGACACCGGCGTGGGTCAGGCCGATGGACTTCAATTTTTCGTTCCACGAGATTTCCACCAGGCGTGCAGCTGTCGAAAGCAATCGGGTGGTGGGCCATCTCTCCATATCTGGCATGCCGACAGTATATGCGCGGAAGCGGTGAGGACGCGGCTTCTCCTACTAAACTGGGAAATCGCGATCACTGGCAAGGAGCACATTTTGGCTGAACGACTTATCCCGGGAGACATCGCCCCCCGGACTTCACACTTCAGGACGAAACCGGCAAGAGCATGAGCTTGGGGGGGACCTCCGGGGGGGACGGAAAACCATCCTCTATTTCTACCCGGCCGCTTCCACTCCCGGATGCACCAAGGAAGCCTGCGATTTCCGCGACACGCTCGGGTCACTGCAGGCTGCAGGGTACGAAGTGGTGGGAGTCTCCCCCCCCGACCCCGTCATGGCGCTTGCCAAGTTCAGTGAGGAAGAACAACTGACCTTCCGCCTCCTCTCGGACGAGGACCACTCCGTTGCCGAAGCGTATGGGGGGGCCTGGGGGGGCGAGAAGAAGAACTACGGCCGCAGCTATATGGGGCTGATCCGATCCACCTTTGTGGTCGATCCCGATGGAAAGCTCTCCCTGGCTCAGTACAACGTACGCGCTACGGGGGGGCACGTGGCCAAGCTCCGGCGGGATCTCAAGCTGGACAAGTAGCGGGTACACTGGAGGCCGGTATATGGCATCGACCGTCCAACCCGGCGGTTCGTTAGCCAGCCAGCGCGAGTGGTGAAATTGGCAGACACGCAGGATTTAGGTTCCTGTGCCTTCGGGGCGTGGGGGGGTTCAAGTCCCCCCTTGCGCACAGATATGTGAATACCCCCCGGTTGCACGACCGGGGGGGTATTTTTCTCCTCAAGCCCGCGGGGGGGGCCATCCTGAGGGTGCGCTGGGAAGTGCACTCAGGACGTTCAACTAGACTGGAATGCGGTCTGGCCGAAGCCGGCCACAGCACTTCCAACCGGCTTGAGGGGGGGACAAGAGTGGCAAGCAGCAAAATGCGGCACCTAAGCATTCAGTTCGGAGCTGCCGTACTGGCTTTGGGACTGGCAGGGTGCACAGGAACACCCGGCCCCCCCGCACTGTCTACATCCACCAGCAACTCCCCCCCCGCCGTTGAACCTTCGGCAACTTTCAATTTCGGCACGGCGTCCATGCCCTTGGGCCTCGATCCTGCAGTCACCGCCGATTCCGAGTCCTACCGTGTCACCCGTCAAGTCCTCGAAGCTCGTGGGGGGGTAGACGGTGAGACAGGGCAGACCACTCCCCTCCTCGCCACTGAGTGGAAAGACAGCAACAACGGCTGAGCTACGACTTCACGCTCCGCTCCGACGTGACATTTCACGACGGCACTCCACTGGACGCAACCGCAGTATGCGCCAACTTCAACCGCTGGTTCACCTTCCCCCGAGGACCTCCGAAAGCAGGCGCCCGGGATTTCGTTCCAAAGCGTATTCAAGGCTTACTCGGACCAGCCGGTGTTCTCCATCTTCAAAGACTGCAAAGTGGTCTCGGCCAGCGACGTCCGGATCAATCTGACGCGTCCCTTCACGGGATTCCTCCAGGCGTTGACACTGCCGGCCTTCGCAATATCCTCCCCCGACCGCTCTGCAGGCACAGAAAGCCAACGTCCTTGACCAGGTCCGGAATGGCCAGGCCATGTCCAGCTACGCCGGCCATCCCGTGGGTACGGCCCGTACGAGTTCACTGGCTGGGACGAGAAGAAACTTACCCTGTCCAGCTACAAGGGCTACTGGGGGGGCAACAGGGGGGGACAAATAGCAACCATCAACTTCGTCCCCTACGATCGCGCGGAAACCCGTCAGCAGGCCCTGCTGGACGGCAAGATCGACGCCTATGATCTTGTGACTTCCGGAACCTTTGACCAATTGGTCAAGAAGGGTGTCCAGATCATCCAGCGCGACCCGTTCTCGGTGATGTACCTCGGCATCAACCAGGCTGTGGCACCGTTGGAAAAGCCTGAGGTCCGCCAAGCGATAGAAATGGCGATCGACAAGGAAGCGTTGATCCGAAAGTTCTTCATCGACAACACCGCGCAGGCGTCCCAGTTCGTGCCGCCCAAACTAAGTGGCTTCAACAACAATGCTCCCTCGTTGGGATACAACCCGGAGAAGGCCAAAGAGCTCTTGAAGAAGGCCGGCTATAAGGGCGAAGAACTGAAGTTCTACTACCCGCTCAACGCCACGCGGGCCTACATGCCCACACCGGAAAAGATCTACGCCGAACTCAGCCGCCAACTCGTGCTGTCGGCTTCAACATCAAACCGGTTCCCATCGATTGGGAAGACGGCTACCTCCAGCGGGTCCAATCGGCCGGTGACCGCGGCCTGCACCTGCTCGGTTGGAATGGCTCCTACGCTGACGCGGACAACTTCCTGGGACCCTTGTTCGGCGAATCACGCGCCGAGTTCGGCTACGCAGACTCGGAAGTCTTCCACAAGATAGAACGCGCGCGGGCCATGCCCGAAGGCGACGACCGCAACACCCAGTATCAAGCCATCAACGCAGAGATCGCGGCGTCGGTACCCGCTGTGCCCATCGCCTTCCCCCATCTCTGCCCTGGCGCTGTCCAACAAGGTGGAAAGCTACCCGGCTTCCCCCCGTCCTCAACGAAGTTTTCACAAACGTCCGCCTAAAGCCTTGACGATTCCCCCCGCAATTTCAGTATTGAGTCTGCGCGGGGATATTCTGTGACAGCCAGTGCCGCCGCTAACGGAGATTGATCGTGACCTTCATTTCCAAGACTCAACATGCCGACGTCGTCCTTATTGGCGGTGGAATCATGAGTGCCACCCTTGGTGCGTTCATCAAGCAACTTGAACCCACCTGGACCATCTCCCTCTTCGAAAGACTCGACGAAGCAGGGCTCGAAAGTTCCGGACCATGGAACAACGCCGGCACCGGCCATGCTGCGCTGTGTGAGCTTAACTACTCTCCCGCTGCAAAAGACGGTTCCGTAGACCCCCTCCAAGGCCCTGCACATCAACGAGCAGTTCCAGCTTTCCCGCCAGTTCTGGTCCCACTTGGTGGACAGCAACGTGATCGGATCCCCCAAAGGTTTCATCAACACCGTCCCGCACATGAGCTTCGTCATTGGCGATGACCACGCGGACTTCCTGAAGACCCGGTACGAGGCCCTGAAGCCCAACACGCTGTTCCGCAGCATGGAGTACACCGAGGACCAGGACAAAATCGCCAAGTGGGCCCCCTTGATCGTCAAGCCGCGACCGCAAGCAGCGCGTGGCCGCAACCCGCGCTTCGGAAGGCACCGACGTCGATTTCGGCGCCTTGACCCGCGAACTGACCGGCTACCTGCAAAGCAGCGGCGCCGAGGTCAACTACGGACACGACGTCACCAACATCCACCGCGCAGCAGGTGGTGGATGGGACCTCTCCATCAAACACCCCCAAGTCCGGCGAGCACGGCCGCATCCACGCGAAGTTCGTCTTCGTTGGAGCGGGCGGCGGAGCCTCCACCTGCTACAGGCCTCGGGAATCCCCCCCGAGAGCAAGGGATACGGCGGCTTCCCCGTGTCCGGCCAGTTCTTCCGCTGCACGGATGACGCCATTACCTCCCAGCACAGCGCCAAGGTCTACGGCCAGGCGTCCGTTGGCGCTCCGCCCATGTCCGTTCCGCACCTGGACACCCGCTACGTGGACGGCAAGCGTTCCCTCCTCTTTGGCCCGTACGCGGGTTTCTCCACCAACTTCCTGAAGACCTCCAGCTACCTGGACCTTCCGCTGTCCATCCGGCCGGGAAACATCATTCCCATGTTGGCCGTAGCCAAAGACAACATGGACCTCACCGCCTACCTCATCAAGGAGGTTGCCAAGCGGCATGAGGCCAAGGTGGAGGCCCTGCGTGAGTACTACCCCCCCGAAGCAGCCGGGAACAACTGGGAACTGATCACCGCCGGCCAGCGTGTACAAATCATCAAGAAGCACCCTCAGAAGGGTGGCGTCCTGCAGTTCGGCACTGAAGTCATTGCTTCCCGCGATGGTTCCATCGGCGCCCTGCTGGGCGCTTCTCCGGGTGCTTCAACCGCCGTGCCCATCATGATCGAACTGTTGCAAAAGTCGTTCCCCCAAGAACTTCAAGGATGGCAGTCCAAGCTCAAGGACATGATGCCGGGCTACGGCGTCAAGCTCAACGAGAATCCGGACCTGGCCGCGGAACTGGAAGCAAGCACCGCCAGGTCGCTGCAATTGGAAGTGGCCAACGCCATCCAGAGCTAGGCCACACCCGGGGCTGCGGCCGGTTCCCGTCAGTCGAATCGTTACGTAGACCGCAGGAGTCAATGCAATGTTCCGCTTGGCCAAACTGTCCCTGGGAAACCGGGCCTGATCGCGCTGATCACCGTCTTTGCGGCGGTGTTCGGCGTGATCACCATGGGGGGGTCGCTCAAGCAGGAACTCATTCCTTCCATCGAGTTCCCGCAGATCACAGTGGTGACCTCCATGCCCGGCGCCTCCCCCGGAGGTTGTGGACAAGCAGTTGAGCCAGCCGTTGGAAACAGCCCTGAACAGTGTCGAGGGTCTGGAATCCACCACATCAACGTCCCGCAACGGCGTTTCGCAGATCACCATGGTGTTCACGTACGGCTCCAACCTGGACCGGGCACGCAACCAGATTGACCGGGCGATCTCCAACGCCAAGCGGGTGCTGCCGGCCGACGTCGAACCCCCCCAGTCCATCGCCGGCAACATCAGCGACTTCCCGATCGTCTATTTGGCGGTGTCCTCGGACAAACCCCCCGTGAGCGAGCTCAACGCTGACCTCCTGCGACTCAGCGTGCCCCCCCGGTTGCAGAAGATCGACGGCGTCCGCGGCGCCGATGTGACCGGTGGTTCCAGCCAACACATCCTGATTCAGCCCCGCCCCGCGGACCTCGCAACTACAGGGGCGTCGGTCCAGTCCATCAGCAATGCGTTGAAAAACAACGGCACCCTGGTTCCCGTCGGCACCATCGAGGATCAAGGCAAGACCCTGTCCCTCCAGCTCGGCAGCCCCGTGGATTCCCTCGACATCATCAAGGGACTTCCTTTGGCCGGTGCCAAGTGCTGCAACCATCGGAGCCGTGGCCGACGTCAGCATCGAGGACGACGCCGCTACTTCCATCACCCGCACCAACGGCAAGCCCACCCTGGCGCTGTCAGTCACCAAAAAGCCCGAGGGCGATACGGTGGCGATTTCGCATGCGGTGCGGGACGCCGTCGGCCCCCATGGAAGACGAGCTCGGCAACAACGCGACCTTCACACCGGTATTCGACCAGGCACCTTTCATTGAGAAGTCCATCAAGGACCTCACTACGGAAGGGCTCCTTGGCCTGGGCTTCGCTGTCGCCGTCATCCTGGTTTTCCTGATGTCCGTGCGCTCCACCCTTGTCACGGCCGTTTCCATCCCGTTGTCCCTGCTGATCACCTTCATCGGCATCTCCGCCACAGGTTATTCGCTGAACATCCTTACCTTGGGCGCCCTCACCATTGCGATCGGGCGCGTGGTGGACGATTCCATCGTGGTCATCGAGAACATCAAGCGGCACCTCAGCTACGGCGAACACAAGCTGACAGCCATCCTGACGTCCATCCGGGAGGTGGCCGGGGGGGCCATCACGGCTTCCACGCTGACCACTGTGGCCGTGTTCCTCCCCCATCGCTTTCGTGGGCGACCTCGCCGGTGAGCTGTTCCGTCCCTTCGCCCTGACCGTGACCATCGCGCTGTTGTCGTCACTCTTGGTTTCCCTGACGATCGTTCCGGTCCTGGCCTACTGGTTCCTGTCCTCCCCCCGGGAAAGGCCCTGAAGCACAGGCATCTGCCACGGAAGCTGCCGAGAAGGCCAAGGAAGCCGAACAGCGGAGTCGCCTACAGCGCGGCTACCTTCCCATTCTTGCGAAGACGCAAAAGCACCCTGTCATCACCCTGTCTGCGGCAGCGCTGGTGCTGGTGGCGACCATCGCCGTCTCGCCACTTCTGGCCACCGACCTGCTGGGCCGTTCCGGAGAGAACAGCATGACGGTGCGCCAGGTCCTTCCGCCCGGCACCAGCCTGCAGGCCACCAGCGATGAGGCGTCCAAGATTGAGGAATCCCTCAAGGGCATTGAGGGTATCAAGGACGTGCAGGTCACTTCAGGGAATGCCCAAACGGGTTTCGCTGCCCTGACGTCAACCGGGTCCTCCAACTCAACGTTCACCATTGTCACCGACGAGAAAATAAATCAAGGCAAACTCCAGGACGAGGTCCGATCCAGGCTGGAGGGGGGGCCGCCGGAAAAGTCACTGTGGGATCCCAGCAAGGTGGATTCGGTACTTCCTCTACTGTGGACATCACCATCAGGGCAGCGAACTCCGCAGACCTGCAGACAGCAAGCGATGCCATGGTGAAGGCCATGGAAGGCGTCCCGGGCAGCTCGGAAGTCGCCACGAACCTCGCTTCAAAGCAGTCGGTGGTCCAGGTTCGCGTTGACCGGGCAAAGGCTGTCGCAGCAGGCCTGACGGAAGAGCAGGTAGGTGCCTTCCTGGCATCCACGGTAAGCCCCATTCCGGCCGGTACCGTCCGGATCGAAACCAACGACTACCCGGTGCAAATCGGCGAGGGCACGCGCTTCACCAGCATTGCCGCAGTACGCGCGCTCCAGCTCCCAACGGCCCGCGGTGGCGTCGCGCTGGAGACGATTGCCGCCGTCGAGCAGGTTGATACCCCCCCCGTATCCATCACCAGCAGCAATGGGCAGAGGACCGCGAGGGTGACTGTGACGCCTTCCGGCTCCAACCTTGGCAGCGTCAGCGCCGCCGTGCAGGAAAGGCTGGCAGCTGTGGAACTGCCGCGGGGGGGTCACGGCGACTATCGGCGGTGCCACCACACAGCAGGCCGAGTCCTTCCGCCAGCTGGGCCTGGCCCTCCTGGCAGCCATCGCGATCGTCTACGTGATTATGGTGGCCGCGTTCAAATCACTCGTGCAACCGCTCATCCTGTTGGTCTCTGTACCCTTCGCTGCCACAGGCGCAGTGGGTCTGCTGTTGGTGACAGGCGTTCCGTTGGGCCTGCCGTCACTGATCGGCATGCTGATGCTGGTGGGCATCGTGGTCACCAACGCCATCGTGTTGATCGACCTCATCAACCAATACCGCAAACCACATGACGGCAGTCAGGGCATGAACGTTGCCGATGCCATCACACACGGTGCACGGCAGCGCCTGCGTCCCATCCTCATGACCGCATTGGCCACCGTTTTCGCCCTGACTCCCATGGCGCTGGGCCTCACGGGTGGCGGCGGGTTCATCTCGCAACCACTGGCCATCGTGGTGATCGGTGGACTGGTTTCATCCACTGCCTTGACGCTGGTTCTGGTCCCGGTTCTTTACAAACTTGTGGAGGCCGCCGGGAGAAGAAAGAGTTGCTGAAGGCCCTGCAGGACAAGCCGACGACGAAACGTGACGACGGACCCGGCGGCACTGACAGCAGCGGTGCCTCCAGCAACGGATCGGGCGAGTTCCAAGACTGGACAACTGGAATGATCCCCCCGCGTTACGGGCCGCCGCGCGGCGCACAATCCCGGAGAATAGCAAGCTCCCCCAGCACACTAACCTTCGATGGGCAGGGCCGGGAACAATTCCCGGCCCTGCCCTGTTACAGGTATCGATACATGCAAATGCATCTAGTTTGAGGTACACTGTTTACAGAGCCCGGGACCTCGGGCAGGGAGAAAGGCACATCATGCAGATCGGCGTATTCAGCGTCAGCGATATCACCGCTGACCCCCACCACGGGCCGCACGCCCACGGAAAACGAACGCATCAAGGCCTCCGTTGCCATTGCCAAGAAGGTCGAAGAAATCGGCATGGACGTCTACGCCCTTGGCGAGCACCACAACCGGCCCTTCTTCTCCTCCTCGCCCACCACCACCCTGGCTTACATCGCAGCCCAGACCGAGCGCATCACGCTGTCCACGGCCACCACCCTGATCACCACCAATGACCCGGTCAAGATCGCCGAAGACTTCGCCATGCTCCAGCACCTCTCCGATGGCCGCGTGGATCTGGTCCTCGGCCGTGGCAACACAGCGCCGGTGTACCCCCCCTGGTTCGGCAAGAACATCCAGGACGGCATCGAACTCGCCATCGAGAACTACAGCCTGCTCCGCAAATTGTGGGATGAGGACACGGTCAACTGGTCCGGAAAGTTCCGCACACCCCTGCAGAACTTCACGTCTACACCGCGGCCTCTCGACGGCGTGGCCCCCTTCGTGTGGCACGGCTCCATCCGGACGCCGCAGATCGCAGAAGTTGCCGCTTACTACGGCGACGGTTTCTTCGCCAACAACATCTTCTGGCCCAAGGAGCACTACCAGCAGCTGATCGGCCTGTACCGGGAGCGCTACGAGCACTACGGACACGGCAAGGCAGACCAGGCAATTGTTGGCCTTGGTGGTCAGTTCTTCATGAGGAAGAACTCGCAGGACGCCGTCAAGGAGTTCCGCCCGTACTTCGACAACGCGCCGGTCTACGGGCACGGACCGTCCCTGGAGGACTTCACCTCGCAGACTCCGCTGACAGTGGGCAGCCCGCAGGAAGTCATCGAGAAGACGCTGACATTCCGCGAGGCCTTCGGTGACTACCAGCGGCAACTGTTCCTGATCGACCACGCCGGCCTGCCGCTGAAGACCGTGCTGGAACAGTTGGACCTCTTCGGCGAAGAAGTCCTGCCGGTACTCCGCAAGGAATACGCCGCCATGAAGCCAGCGCACGTGCCTGACGCACCGACGCACGCGTCACGCGCCGCCGCCGCCCTGGAAGCCACGGTCAGCGAATCCGCTACCGCTGGTGCTGCGGGGGGCAGGACGCCTGATGTCCAGCCCCTCGGCGTCCTCCGCCGTTCGCCTCGCCGCCGAAACCTGGGAGTCGTTGTTCCGCTCCCAGGTGGCGGTGATGCGGAAGCTGCAGTCGGGACCCGCCTTCAAGACACTGCCCGTCAAGGAATACGATGTCCTCTTCACGTTGTCCAAATGCCCTTCGGGCCAACTTCGGCTCAATGAGATCAACGACAAAGTCCTGCTGAGCCAGTCCAGCTTGAGCCGCTTGGTGGACCGTTTGGAGAAGCGCGGCTTGGTGGAAAGAACAACAGCGCCCGACGACGGCCGCGGAGTCCTGCTCTCACTCACCGAAGCGGGCAGTGAACTTCAAAAAACCATCGGCCGCGAACATGTCCGGGACATCGCGCACCTGGTGGCGCCTGCGCTCACAGCTGAGGAACAGCGGGAGCTTTTGCGGCTGACCGAGAAGCTCCGCGCTTCGGTTGCGGGACACTAACGCAAGCTGATGAGCTCCCGGGGGGGTCCTCCACCGGGAGCTCTCCGTTTACCGACGCACTGACCTTGAGTGTTTTCAAGGTCAGGCTGCCGCCCACGGTGGACAGGAACGCGGTATCCGATGAATCGCGTCCCGCAGTGATGCGGAGCATGGATTCGCGGGGAGCCAGTCCGGTGGGGGTCGATGATGTGCCAGGCTCCGTTGATGTGTGCCTCGGCAACAGCATGGAAATCCATGGGACTCAGCCTGGAGCGTACACCGCCGCCAGGCGCGCAGGAACGTCCTTTGACCTCAACAGGGCGATGGCGAGGTGGGCGAAGTCCCGGCACACACCTTTGCGGTGAAGCAAGGTTTCCACGGCTCCGTCAGTTCCCCCCCGCGACGAACCGCTGACGTAGCGCAATTCCCCCCCGTTCACCCAGTTGCGTACCGCTTGGAGCAGTTCGGGACCTTGCAGGCTGCCGAACTCGGCATAGGAAGTAGGCAGCAGCCTGTCTGACTCCGCGTACCGGCTGGGCCTGACGTACCTGATGAGCTCCATCGGGCTGGACGTATCGGGCTCTCCATAGCCATGAACCGTTGCCCGGTAGTCCACCGTCACCTCACCGGGCTCAGTGAACTCCAGGTAGTGGAAGCGGCCGCCATGGTGATCGCTGAGTTCGGCAAAGGGAACCTCAGCACCATCCTTGGTGATGGACAGGGTTTCCTCCACTGCGTCGTAGCCATGGTTATTGGCCACGCTACGGCCATAGCCACCTTGGTGTTGGCTGCAGTCTTGAAAACGAGCGAGGCAGCAACATTGCGTTCCATTGATCTCCGGGGTGGGTTGCGGCGGGCATCCCCCCCATCGCCGCCGTATGTGTGAATCAGCCAATCGCAGGGCTACAGATTGACCTTCAGAGACAGTAGCATCCGCTGGACATTGGCGAATTCAGATCCGTGGACCGCGTACTTCGCGGCCAGGTCCAGAGTATCGAAAGCCTTGGCCGGGGGGGCCACCTTCTCGTCCGAGGCGAAGGCATGGATCGCCAGGACGTCGCCAAAGGAGATATCGCCCTTTCCGGCAGGGCCGAGCACCCTGTTCCTCAGTTCGCAGGACTGCCCGTCCACACCAGCCACCATATTGGTAATGCCGTAGGAACCGAAAAATTTGTAGCCTTGGACCACACGGAAAACCACGCGCGGATCAATGGTGTCCGGGCCATCCGAGTGCGGGACGTCCAAGGGCACGCTGCTGATTACTACGTACGGGCGCGCCTGTCCGGCGGGGGGGCATGCAACGGGCGCAGCCGAAGGCAGGCCTGTCTGGAGGGTGGCGATGTAGCGTCCTTCAGCATCCTTGACCTCCACCTTCACGGCATGGGCCAGCGAGCCTGCCTCCGGCGTCACCGACTGCGCTATCCACTCCTGCGGTAGCTCAAAGCTGACGGTTTTGGCGGAGTCCGTGTACGTCTTCCAGGACACCGCCGTTGCGGCCGGACTGGGTTCCGCGCTGGCCGAGGCGCTGCCGCCTTCGCTGGGGGGGCTTCGGAAGGCGAGCCTGCCGCGGAGGCCGTTGCCGGCGTCGTGCTTTCCGCAGTACCGGTCCCTGATTCCGAGGTGTTGGGCTGGGAGCTGGCCGTCGAGGTTACTTGCGGGCCTTTGTTCTCAGCGGAGCAGGATGTTGTGGCCGCGAGTACGGAACCAGCCAGTACCACGGCTGCGACCCGCATCGGAATGCGGCGCAGGTTCAGGATGCCCTTCATGAGCCAGCCTAGCTGCGGCGATCCCGCGACACGCACAGGACTAGGCTGAGGGTATGGCTCCCGATCAGCAGGACTATTTCGAGGACGACATCCCCCCCACTATGTCAGCGGTTGATATTGCCGACTGGCGCCTGCGGACGTTCGCTCTCTACGACAAGGTGCGTCAGCTCGCAGCCACCAACCGTTCGACGCGCATGTCTTCTGGCGGCAGGAACGGGACCTGATGTTCGCTACCCATCCTGCTTCAGCGCTGACCGCGGAAATGAAAGCCTCATTTTCCGGGCTGCGAACCGCTGATTACGATCCCTCCTTCCGAATGTACGCCGCCTTGTCCCCCCCGACGGAGCCGGCCAGGAGATGAACGTCGAAACAGGGACTGACGGCGTAGTGCCTTTTACTAGGATCGGCACCCTTGAGCTACCCGGGCTGGGCTCCTTGGCGGCCTGGCGGCTACGCAGCTATGGTGGCGGCATCTTCGTGCCTTCCGTGACTCGACTGCCGGCAAAGAGGGCGGAAGCTACGGAGCGGGAAGATATCTGCTGGACACAGTCAAAGGCTCGTTCCATGGGACGCGGGAAACCGGCGCCGGGCAAGAGCTCGTGCTGGACTTCAACTTTGCGTACAACCCGTCGTGCGCCTACAACGAAGCTTGGGCGTGCCCGCTGGCTGGACCAGCCAACCGATTGGCGGCAGAAGTACCTGTGGGAGAACTTTACCTGGCTAGCCGAACAGCCCACCCGGGCCAAAAACCGCGAGCGCCGCAACGGCGGCCAGTATTGTCAGGGGCGCCACGATCAGGCCGAAGAGCGCGTATCCCCCCCTCCACTTGACCAGCACGTTCATGCGCACCAACCGGTCGTGCCATAACAGGGTGGCCAGTGATGCCCACGGCGTGATCAAGGGCCCCGCGTTGACTCCCACCAGAAGGGCAGCCATCCTCTCAGGGTTTCCTGCCAGTGGTTCGGCCAGCAGGTAGGCGGGGGGGAGGTTGTTGACCACATTGGAGCCCAGGGCTCCCGTCATGGCCAGTCTCAATAGTTCAAGGAACCCATCCCCTTGCCCCGCCACTTGGCCAAGAAGCACTGACGCTCCAAGGTACTGACCTGCCTCGACCACCAGGAAGAGTCCGCACGTGAACAGCAACAGGGACCACGGAATCAACGTCACCCTGAGCACCTTGGGCCTACGGACTGCGAACGCCACCCCAAGGGTGGCCGCGGCCGCTGCAGCAGGAATCCAGATGGCAACTCCGGATACCAGCGCCGGCAACAGCAACAACAGGACCACGGCACTGACCAGCAGCAGGACCTGTCGGTGGTTGCTTTGGACGAAATTCCTTGGGCTGGACGGGTGGAATCGCGTGCATAGGTCTTGCGCAGTTCGCGCCTGAAAACGATGCTATGAACGCCAAAGGGACCAGGACGGCCGCAACCGACGGCGCCCACATCAGTTGGGCGAACTGTGCGGGACTGATACCGCCCAGGTTGTGTTGCGCCAAGAGATTGGTCAGATTGGAGATGGGAAGCAACAAGCTGGCGGTGTTCGCGAGCCACACGGTTGTCAGAGCAAAGGGCAGGACGGGTAGGCCCGCTTGGCGGGCAACGGTGACCACCACCGGGGTGAGGAGAACCGCCGTCGTATCCAGCGACAGGAAGACAGTGCTCAAGGTGGCAAACAACGCCAAAAGCAACCACAGAAGGATGCTGCGCCCGCGCCCCCCCAACCGCGCAGATGGCGGGCTATCCATTGGAAGGCGCCGGCCTCACTGACGAGTTCTGTCACCACCGTCATGGCAACCACGAAGCCGAGGATGGGTGCCACCCGGTCCACCAGGACCGCCACTTCCTGCCACGGCAGGACACCCGTGGCCACGGTGATCCCACCAGCCACAAGGAGGACCAGCCCAATGATTGCCAGACGCATGGAACGGATTCTAAGCCCGGCCCCTGTGTCCTTCCTCCGCGCCACGAGGACAACGCGTCATCGAACCGTAAGCCTTGGAGCACCCGCACCGGTCCTGCGAAGCCTAGCCTTGGAGCATGAACACACTGTGAGCATGACCCGATTCCGGAGACTGGTCCGGGCCCACAGGATCCTTGCGGCCGTGGCAGGTTTGGTGATCCTTTCAGCGGTGGTGGCGGGAGCGCGTTGTTCCAGCCGTGGCGCCTCTTCACCAGCAGCACCCTCAATGAAGCGCTGCCCGCTGCACCGTTTTCTGCGAGCTCGGAACCTGCCGACAGGCCCGCAGTCCCAGGCTCACCACCGCCCGCGTCCTCCGGTCCCGCAGCACCGGCTCCCACCCCCCGCCCGTCCCCCCGCAGCTCCGCTGGTTCTTAGCTCGGGTGCTTTCCAATCCCAGGAGCATGAGACCACTGGCACGGCCCAGCTGGTGAAACTCGCCGACGGGAGCCATCTGGTGCGACTTGAGAACCTGGCCAGCAGCGACGGTCCGGACGTCAAAGTCTGGTTGAGCAGCTGGAAGCCGGTGGCGACTGGTTCAAGTACCGTTCAGGGCGATACGTGGACCTGGGAGCATCAAAGCCACTCACGGCAACCACAACTACGCCATCCCCGCAGACCGACGTCGCCGGTCTGACGTCTGTGGTCCTGTGGTGTGACCGCTTCAGCGTTGCGTTCGGATCGGCCCCACTCTCCTGACGCGTTGAGAGGCCCGCTCTGGGCGCTAAGGGCGTGTCATGGGGGGGTGTAAAACGGGCCTCGCAACGCAGGGCGAAGCTCAGGGAGGACGTAGGATGTCATCATGACCTCGCTGCCTCCCCCGTCGCATCGCCCGCGTCCGGCCCGTCCCTGCCCAGTCCCCGACCAGTGAGTCCTTGAGCGGCCTGCCTTCGACGAGCCCGTATCCGGACGAGCAGTTCTTCGTAGCCAACAACGCCACGGATTTCGATTCGCCCGCAGGAACCCAGTGGACCGTGGTGGACTCCCCCCTTTCCCGGGATCGAGGGCGAACGCCAACAGTCCGGCCAGGGAGGGCTGGGAGCTTGGCGATGTGGTCAGCCAAGATTCGTTTAACTTCCTGGCACCATCGGCACCTGTCAACGTCTTCGGTATGGCCCACAACACCGGGCAGCCTGGCCGGGACCTGCCGCCCCCAGGCCTTCCACAAAGCAGCATCCAGCGTCATCGGACCCGGCGAAGCAATCCAACTGAGCTCCACCGTGGGTTATGTGGACCCGGAAGCTGAACTGACCGTCGTCGTCGGCCGTGCGCGCGGGGGGGTTTGACCTTGGAGACGGCGAGGTCGGCAATCCTTGGATACACCATCGGCAACGACGTCTCCGCCCGAGACCTCCAGAAGTCCGACGAACTCTGGATCAGCGCCAAAAGCCAGGACACGTTCACGCCCGTCGGCCCGTGGATAGTCACGGACCTGGATGACTCGAACCTTGAAATCGGCATTGTCCACAATGGCCACGCCCTCAGGACCGCCGGTACAGCTGATCTCGGCTGGAAAGTGGACGAGATCATGGTTTATCTGACTTCGTTCATGACCCTCCAAGCCGGCGACCTCGTGCTCTCAGGGTTCCCCCGCAGAGTGCGCGCGAATCCAGCCTGGCGACACCGTAGTGTGCCGTGTGGAAGGAATCGGAGAGCTCCACAACCCTGTAACCGGCGCTTCCTGGGAAGAGTAGCCCGCACAGTGTGTCAGGCTTAACTTCATGGAGATAGCTGCGGGGGGGCCACTGAGCTACGCCCATCTCCCTCCCCCTAAGCTCCCACGCAAGCGGCATCGCGGCGTCCTGAAGTACCCGGTGGTCCGGCAGTTGATCCGCTTCACCGGGGTTGGTGTCGTCTGCACGGCGAGTTCCCTGGCCATCTATGCCTTGCTGCGTCCGTGGATTGATCCCCCCCAACTGGCCAACGCTGTGGCACTGATCCTGACGTCGCTGATGAACACGGCCCTGAACCGCCGCCTGACGTTCAAGATCACGGGCCGCAAGAAGCGCACGCAGGATCACCTGAGTGGAGTGATCGTGATCGGCATTGCGCTGATCATCACCGGGGGGAGCCTTGGCATGCTGCATCTCCTCCGGCCCGAAGCCACGGTGGCCGAGGAGCTCTGGACCACTACATTGTCCGGGTTCGTGGCCACGGCCGTTCGGTTTACCCTGTTGCGGCACTGGATTTTCCGGCGGGCCCGGCATGTATAGCCGGCCCGGCCGCCGGTTCTAGCCTGGCTGCGGTGCCGCCAGATTCCGGACACGTCCGACGGCGGTTTCCACGGCAACGGCTGCCTGTTTCAGTTCGGCGTCAGTGACAGTTGACGTGAAGCTGAAACGCACCGCAGTCTGTGCCGTTTCAGGGGGGGCGATGCCGAGGGCAACCAGCACCGGCGAGGGCGCGTCCGATCCTGCCGCGCAGGCCGAGCCACTGGAACACACCACCCCAAGCCGCTCGAGCTCAAGCAGCACCGACTCGCCGCTGGTGCCCGGGAAGCAGAAAGAGGCTACTGAAGGCAGCCGTTGGCTTCGGTGCCCCGTGAGCAAGGCGTCCGAAACGGTGGCGAGGATCTGATCGATGAACTGATTCCTCAGAGCGGAAACCCGCGCAGCCTGTTCGGGTTGCTCGGCGTGGGACAGCCTTAGTGCCGTGGACAGTGCCACAGCTCCAGCCACGTTCTCCGTGCCCGAGCGCCTTGCCCTCTCCTGGCCGCCACCGTGAACCAGTGGTTCTACGCGGAGACGCCCTTTGGTGAACAGGACGCCGGATCCCTTGGGCGCACCAAGTTTGTGTCCGGAAATACTCAACGCATCCACGCCAAGCGCTTTGACGTCCAGCGGCAACCATCCGGCGGCCTGCACCGCGTCAGTATGGAAAGGCACGCCGTGTTCCCGTGACACCGTCGCCAAGGCAGCGATCGGCTGGATGGTTCCGATCTCATTGTTCGCGTACATGACGCTCACCAAAGCCGTTTCGGGCCTTATTGTCGCCCGCAGGTCGTCGATCGACACCAGGCCTTCTCCATCGACCGCAAGCACATCCACGGCGAACCCGTGCACTCGTTCCAGGTAGCGGGCCGACTCTTCCACCGCGGGATGCTCGATTGCGCTGATGACCACCCTGTTCAGCGAAGGGTCAGCCGCCTGACGGGCCAGCGCAATGCCCTTCACGGCAAGATTGTCCGCTTCCGTGCCTCCGGAGGTGAAGGTCACCTCGCCGGCACGGCAGTTCAGGACCTTCGCGACGCCGGAACGGGCCCCTGCGAGCGCAGCTGCTGCCGCTTCGCCCAGGCTGTGATGGCTGGACGGGTTGCCGAACTCGCCGCTCAGATAAGGCCACATGGCTTCGAGAGCCTCGCGGCGGACCGGAGTGGTGGCTGCGGCATCAAGGAAGATCATGGCGGAAACGCTTCAGTTCTGTGTGGCTTTGAGTTCGATGTCGAGGCCGAGGTCGAGCGCGCTTACGCTGTGCGTCAGGCCTCCGATGGAGATGACGTCCACGCCCGTCGAAGCGATTTCGGTGACAGTGTTGATGTTCACGTTGCCGCTCGCTTCCACGATAGCCCGACCGTCCACCTGCTTGACACCGGCCCGGAGCTCGTCGACGGAGAAGTTGTCCAGCATGATGGTGTCCACACCGGCCGCCAGAACCGGTTCAATCTGCTCGGCCCTGTCCACTTCAACTTCGAAGTGGGTGGTGTGGCCCAGCTGGGCTTTGGCGGCAACCAGCAATTCGGTCAGCTTGCTGGAGTCGCCTCCGGTCATGACGGCCAGGTGGTTGTCCTTGGCCAGAACGGCATCTGAAAGGCTGTAGCGATGGTTCGCTCCCCCCACCGCAACGCACGGCGTAACGTTCCAGGACACGAAGGCCGGGCGTGGTCTTGCGCGTATCAGTGATCCGCGCACGCGTCCCTTCCACGAGCTTTACGAATTCTGCGGTCTTGGTGGCGATGGCACTCATCCGCTGCACCAGGTTCAGGCCCACCCTTTCGGCAAGCAGCACTGAGCGGGCCCTGCCACTGACCCGCGCCAGGTGGGTTCCGGCGTCGAACGCTTCACCGTCAGCGAGCAGTAGCTCCACCTCGGTGTCCGGGTCAACCAGCTTCATGGCGTCGCGGAAAACGGTACCGCCGCTGAAGACTCCGGGGGACGCGCGCGTTCAGCACGGCGGTGGCCCGGGCATCGGCAGGGATCAGTAGTTGCGAGGTGATGTCGCCGCTGGGTGCGTCCTCCGCGAATGCCCGTTCCAGGATGTCCCGGACGGGGGGGCTGCGGGGGGGAGGGTCAGGTTAGTCATGGACGAGGCTCGCTTTCCGGCTCATGGTGTAACGCTTATCAAAATCCTCGACGGCGGCTGGTTCCCTCACGCTGTCATTGCGGTAATGCGCTCCAAGCGACTCCCGCCGCTCCCGGGCCGCGTGGACGAGCAGCTGGGCCGCCAACAGCAGATTGGCGTCCTCATGCTCCCGGACATCAAGGGAATCCGGAACGTTCAACGGCAGAACATCCCCCCCGCCCACGCAGCCAATGCCACGCCGGCCTCTCGAAGCAATCCGCCATCACGCAAAACCCCCGGCCTTCGCAGTCATCAAACGCCGCAAAGCCCCCCCGCGAAAACGCCCCCGCCTGCCCAAACGACGTCTCAAGAGCACCCGGCCCCGGCAAAGACTCAAACTCCCAGGAAGCAGGACCCGGCACAGGATCCATTTCCAAGACCGAACCCAACAGCGGCGCCGGAGACCCCCCCGACAGCGGACGTCCGCTGTCAACAAACGGTAGTTCCGGAGGCCCCGACAGCGCCGTTGTCGCGTGAGAGCTGGCGTCTTGTTGGTCGGCTGGCGGGGTCCCGGCAGCGTGCGTAAAAGCGAGGCCGCCCGCGGCCGAGTTAGCACGCAGAGGGACTCCGTTAGTCGACCCGAGGAACCCCTCAACAGCCCTGCGCCCGAACACGAGGCCTTCGAGCAGGGAGTTGCTGGCCAGCCGGTTGGCACCTTGTACACCGGTGCAAGCGACTTCGCCGGCAGCGAGCAAACCAGGAACAGACGTGCGGCCGTAGAGGTCGGTCACCACCCCGCCCATCCAGTAGTGGGCCGCTGGTGCGACGGGAACAAGTTGCCGGGTCCAGTCGACACCGGCTTGGCGTGTCCGTTTGCTGAGGGTGGGGAAGCGCTTGGCCAGGAAGCCTTGGCCTCGCTGTTTTTCGATCACGGTGGCGTCGAGGAAGACGTGGCCGTTGGGGGGGTCGCCGAGTTTTGCCAGGTGCAGGGCGATGCTGCGGGAGACGACGTCCCGTGGCGCGAGTTCTGCGTCAGGATGGTAGTCGGGCATGAACCGGAGCCCGGTGGCATCGACCAGGATGGCCCCCTTCGCCACGCACTGCTTCAGAGATGAGCAGGGGGGGTCGTTATTCCCTTCTGCTTCCCTGGCCGCTGCCGGGAGCACCATGCATGTTGGGTGGAACTGGAAGAACTCGAGGTCTGCAACCGCGGCTCCAACACGCCATGCAAGCGCCAAACCATCTGCCGTGGCAACCGCAGGGTTGGTGGTTTGGGCAAAGAGCTGTCCGGCTCCGCCCGTCGCGAGGAGGACGGAGTCGCCGTGGACGCCGAGGTGGCGTCCGTCGTGGAGGAAATTGGCCCCCACCACGCGGCCACCCTGCGGTCCGCCCAACGAGAGCGAGGTGACCTGGGCGTGCCCGATGACCTGGATCCTGCCCGCGGCTTGGAAATCCAGGACTGTCCTGATCAGCGCTGCGGCCACTCCCGCACCGGTGGCGTCGCCGCCGGCGTGCAGGATTCGCGCAGCCGAGTGGGCGGCTTCGAGACCCAAGGCGGGGTCGCCGTCGTCGTCGAGGTCGAACTGCACGCCGAACCGTCCAAGCCCGGCGATGTCCAGCCGCGCCTCGGTGCACAACACCCGTACTGCTTCTTCGTTACAGTGGCCTGCCCCGGCTTTGAGGGTGTCAGCGATGTGCGCAGCCACCGTGTCACCGGGGGGGCTGGCTCGTCCAGCACGGCGGAGATCCCACCCTGGGCGTAGTAGGTGTTGCTGTCCGCGAGCGCACCCTTGGTCAGCAGTACCACTTCCGCACCGGCTTCCGCGGCAAGCAGCGCGGAGTACAGTCCTGCAATTCCGCTTCCGACGACGATCAGCCGCTTGGGGGGGCAGGCCCTTCAGCAACGCTCGCTGTAGTCATGTGAGGCTCGATTCGGCTAGTCCGGGGGGGTGAAGTGCCAGATGGGGGGGTGTGCCGACTGGCTTAGGCCGGCTTGGCTGCCAGCATGCGCTCCAGCGCAATCTTGGCGTTTTCCTGCACGGAGTCGTCCACCGTGATCCGGTTGACAATGCGTCCTTCCACGAGCTCCTCAAGGACAGCGAGATAGCCGGGGGTGGATGCGGTACATGGTGGAGCAAGGCAGATGACGGGATCGAGGCAGAAGATGGTGTGCTGCGGGTTTTCGGCGGCGAGCCGGTTCACCATGTTGATCTCGGTGCCGATAGCGAACGTGGTGGGTTCGGTTGCGGCAGCGATGGCCTTCTTGATGAAGTCGGTGGAACCGGCGGAGTCGGCGGCGTCCACTACCTCCATGGGGCACTCGGGGTGGACGATCACGTTGACGCCAGGGAAGTCCAGCCGGGCTTTTTCGATCTGGCCTACGTTGAAGCGCTTGTGGACTGAGCAGAAGCCGTGCCAGAGGATGACGCGGGAGTCCAGGAGCGCTTGTTCGTCGTTGCCGCCGAGTTCCTTGCGCGGGTTCCACATGGGCATCTGTTCCAGTGGGACGCCCAGTGCCTTGGCGGTGTTGCGGCCCAAGTGCTGATCGGGGGGGAAGAACAGGACCCGCTGACCGCGCTCGAAGGCCCATTCCAGGACCACTTTGGCGTTGGACGAGGTGCAGACGATTCCACCGTTGCGCCCACAGAACGCCTTGAGCGCAGCGGAAGAGTTCATGTACGTGACGGGGGGGATGACGGGTACACGCCCTGATGCGTCCGGCTCCGTGCCGAATATTTCCTCCAACTGCTCCCAGCACTCCTCAACGGAGTCTTCGTCCGCCATGTCCGCCATGGAGCAACCCGCAGCGAGGTTCGGCAGGATCACTGCCTGTTCAGGCGTTGAGAGGATGTCCGCCGTTTCGGCCATGAAGTGCACGCCACAGAAGATGATGGCTTCGGCGTCCGGCTTGGTCAGTGCTGCGTTGGCGAGCTGGAACGAGTCGCCGACGAAGTCTGCGTACTGGATGACTTCGTCACGCTGGTAGAAATGGCCCAGAATTACGGCGCGGTCCCCCGAGCGTCGCCTTGGCGGCCCGGATGCGGGCGCAAGTTCGGCGTCGGTGGCCTTCTTGTACTCTTCCGGCAGCTGGCCTTGGCGCGGCGTGGCTTGGGGCGCAACGTCGTCGCTTGAGGCTCCCGGGCCGTAGGCGGGCTCGCCGGCGAGGGCCTCGGCAAGGTCGTACTCCCATGGGCCCCTGGCCAAGGCCGGGCTGCACGTGGACCCTGCGCGGGAGAGGCCCTTCTCGGCTTCCTCGCGAGTGATCAGCTGGACGGCAGTGTTGACGCTGCTCATGGTGTACTCCTGTTATCTGGCCCGAGGCCGGGCGTGCCGGTAAAGCGGTAGAGGCGTGGTGGGCGGTGTTTTCCGCCTTGGAGGTATTCACCGGTTTCTTCGATTTCCGGTGTTGCCTTGACGTGCCTGCGGAAGTTTGCGGGATCGAGCTGGCGGTCCAGCACGGCCTCGTAGACTTCGCGGACCTGGGCGAGGGTGAAAAACTCTCCCAGCAGGTGGTAAGCGATGGACCGTACGCCATCTTGTTGCGGAGCCGCCAGAGGGCGTAGTCAACGATTGCGTTGTGGTCAAAGGCCAATTCGCCGAGCCGGTCTGCCCGGAACCAGCGCACATTCTCGGATTCGTCGGCGAGGGCAGCTTCGGTGGGTTGAACCAAAGCCCAGTACACAATGGAGACGACCCGCTGGGTGGGTGACCTGTGGAGGCCTCCAAACGCGTAGAGCTGCTCCAGGTAGTGGGGCGCGAGGCCGGTGGTTTCACGGAGGTTCCGCGAGGCCGCATCCTGAAGCGATTCGTCGTGGGCCAACGGCCCACCCGGGAGGGCCCACATGTCTTTGTAGGGTTCGCGGATGCGGCGGACCAGCGGCAGCCACAGCGTGGGGGGCGCCCGGACTTCTCGCTGGGACGGAGGGCGAAAATCACCGTGGAAATAGCCAACGACGGCGGCGCGAGCCGCCTCTCGGCGACGTTTGCTGAGTTGGTGTTCACGGCGTTCACCTCGCTTCATCGCCGTCCCAAACGCTCCCACCAAAGCGGAGTGTTAGTTAAAGTCATGTTGACTAGAACTAATGGTACGACTCGACCGGTGGTTAGCAAAATGCCTTGCGTCACACTGTCTTCACGGCCGCTTCCATCAGCGGCAAAGTGCGACCTTGGATATGGCTGTTCAGGACAATGACCGACGAGCACCGGACCACCGATTTGGTTGCGATCATGGCATCGAGCACGCGCTGCATATCGGGGGTTGGACCGCGCCGCGATCCTCACCATGAGGTCCGAGTTTCCCGTAACTGTGTGGACCTCAATAATCTCCGGGATGGCACTGAGCTTTCGATGATGGCGTCGTGGCTATCTCCTGCGTGATGGTCACCGAGCAGAACGCCACCACCGGGAAACCGAAATTGGCGGGATCAGGCTGTGGAACCCAGGAACCAATAACACCGTTCTCAATCATTCGGTCGATCCTGGACTGCACCGTTGCCCGGCAACCTTGAGCACACGGGAGGCCTCCAGCACTGAGGATCGCGGTGAATCGGTGAAGAAACGTACAATTTTTGCATCAAGCGCATCGACCAGCATCAAAGTTCCTGTCCCCCGGGGATCCGTACCCATCACATCGCTAAAGCAAAAAGTGATGTATCTTACAAACTGCGAGAATTATTCCACGGCTCTTGCTGCGTCGTCGACGCCTGCGTGCCAAGCCCATGAGGCCAGCACGCCAAACCAGCATGTAATCCATAGAAGGTAGACACGTATGACAACGAAGTCCATCGCGGCTCCTGCCCCCAACATCCGGCCTCGGCCATTCACTCAAACCGCGCCAGCTCACCATGATGGGGGGGCTCGGAAGTGCGATCGGTGCAGGCCTCTTCCTCGGCTCCGGAGCGGGCGTCCAGGCCGCCGGCCCGGCAGTGCTTATTTCCTACCTCGTGGCCGGGACGCTGATCATCCTGGTCATGTGGGCCCTCGGCGAGATGGCAGCTGCCAACCCGAACAGCGGCGCGTTCTCCGTATACGCGGAGAAAGCCATGGGCAAGACCGCCGGCGGAACCATCGGCTGGCTGTGGTGGCTCCAGCTGGTGGTGGTCATTGCCGCCGAAGCCATCGGCGCAGCCGGACTCCTGTTCTCCATCTGGCCGGTCATCCCCCCCGTTTGGGTCCTTGCACTGGTCTTCATGGTGGTCTTCACCGGAATCAACCTGGTGGGCGTCCGCAACTTCGGCGAGTTCGAATTCTGGTTCGCCATCCTCAAGGTGGCCGCGATCGTCATCTTCCTGCTGATCGGCGCAGCCTGCTGTTCGGCTGGCTGCCGAACGTCCCCTCCCCCGGATTCTCAGCTTTTGGCGACTTTGCACCCAACGGCATCGGTGGCATCGCCGCCGCCTTGTTCGTCGTGATCTTCGCGTTCGGTGGAACCGAGATCGTCAGCGTTGCTGCTGCCGAAACCGAGAACCCTGCCCATAGCGTTGGCAAGGCCATCCGCACGGTGGTCTGGCGCATCCTGGTCTTCTACATCGGCTCCGTGTTTGTCATCGCAGCCGTTCTCCCCGTGGCTCGGAGGGCCTGAAGTCCCCCGTTCGCCGGCGTGCTGGACCTTGCCGGAATCCCCGCGCCGGCGCAGCCATCACCCTGGTGGCAGTCGTTGCCCTGCTGTCCGCGCTCAACGCCAATCTCTACGGCGCCTCCCGCATGATTTTCTCCCTTTCAGAGCGGGGGGAAGCTCCCCCCCGCTTCCTGTCCCGCCTCAGCGGCTCAAAAGTTCCCGTCGCCGCCGTCGGAATTTCGGTTGCCTTCGGCTTCATCGCAACGGTCCTTGAACTGCTGTTCCCGGAAAAAATCCTGCCAGCCTTGCTGAACCTTGTGGGCTCCACTTGCCTGGTGGTCTGGGGTACGGCGCTGGTGTCGCAATTTATCCTGCGCCGCAGGGCGGACCGGGACGGCACTGAGCTGCCGCTGCGCATGAAGGGATTCCCCTTCCTCACCATCGTCGGCCTCGTCCTGCTGGGCCTGATCCTGGTGGTGGGCTTCGCCAACCCGGAAAGTGCCGGACAGCTGATCGGAACATTCATTTTGATCTTGGTCATAGCCGCCGGTTGCTTCATCAACGCCAAGTCAAAGGCCGCCAAACACTCCACATCCGTCGAGTAACCAACTGCTTATCACCGCAAGAAAGCCCTGCACAGTTTGTACTGTGCAGGGCTTCTTTGTGTGCCCAAATTGTACAAAGTGTTTCGTTTGAACTGAGCTGATTGCGCACACCCCCCCTTGGGTGACTAGGGTCACAGCCATGACTACACATCCTGTGCTGGCCGCCGTCGATGATGACGCGGCCCCGCTCACCCACCAGCAACTACGTGAGCTGTACACCCTGATGGCAGCCGTCCGGCACCTGGACACTTCGGCCGTGGCTTGGCAGCGTCAAGGAATCATCCCGGGCTACGCACCGGAGCTCGGCCAGGAGGCCGCGCAGGTGGGCAGCGGCTACGCCGTTGACCGGACCAGGGACTTCGTCTTCCCCCCCACCTACCGCGAGATGGGTGTTGCACGGGCGATGGGCCTGGACATGGTGGGCTACATGTCCACGCACAAGGCCACGTGGCACGGCGGAATGTACAACCCGTTGGAATCCAGGTTCGCACCCATCCAGGCCGTGGTGGCAGGGTCAGTGCTGCACGCTGTGGGTTGGGCCCACGGCCAAACCCTGGCCGGCCATGCCCCCCCAGGTGAAACGGGCGTAGCCATGACGTACTTTGGCGACGGAGCTTCCTCCCAGGCGACGTCCACGAAGCCATGAACTTCGCCGCAGTCATGAAAGCCCGGTGGTCTTCTTCATCCAAAACAACGGCTGGGCCATCTCCGTCCCTACGGAACGCCAAGTTGCCGGAGGCTCCGTCGCAGCTCGCGCCGCAGGCTACGGAATCCCGTCCTTGCAAGTGGACGGCAATGACGTCGTGGCAGTCTACGAAGCCACTCGTTCTGCTTTCGCGCACTGCCGCGCGGGCAACGGCCCCCCCGTGGTCATCGAGGCCATGACGTACCGCCGGGGTCCGCACTCCACCGCGGACGATCCCGGCCGCTACCGCACGCTGGAGGAGGAACGCCTCGACGCCGGCGAGGATCCGCTGGAGCGGTTCAAGCAGCGCCTCCTCGCCGAAGGAGTGGCCGACGAGGCCTTCTTCGCGGATGCACAACGAGTGGCCGTAGAGGAAGAAGAGGCCGTCCGGGCGGGCATAGCGGACCTGGGCCCAAGGCCCGGCGCCGAAATGTTCAGCCTGGTCTTCCAGGAACCAACGCCAGCCCTTCAATCCCAGGCCACCGCGTGGCGCGAGGAGTCAGAACATGCCTGAGACCATCACCGATCTGCGAATAAAAGACAACAGCACGGAAACCGCTACAGCCGGCGTTCAACAGCTGTCCATGCAGCAAGCACTCAACCGTGCACTCGACGAGATCCTCGCTGAGAACCCCAAGGCCGTCATCTTTGGCGAGGATTGCGGACAGCTGGGCGGCGTCTTCCGCATCACCGACGGCTCCAGGCGAAACATGGCGAGGCACGCGTCTTCGACACCCCGCTTGCCGAGTCCGGCATCCTCGGCATGTCCGTGGGCCTGGCTATGGCAGGCTTCCACCCCCATCCCGGAAGTCCAGTTCGACGGTTTCGCCTACCCGGCCATCAACCAGATCGTCTGCCAAATCGCGAGGATGAACTACCGCAGCCGCGGCACCCTGCCCATGCCCATCACCTTGCGCGTACCCAGCTTCGGCGGCATTCGCGCACCGGAACACCACGGCGAGAGCTGGAGGCGCTCTTCGCCCACGTTCCCGGGCTCAAGGTGGTCTCCCCCTCCAACCCGCACGACGCCTACCACCTGCTGAAGTACGCTGCCACCCGGCCGGACCCGGTGATCTTCATGGAGCCCAAATCGCGCTACTGGCAAAAGGGGGGGCCGGTGGACTTCACCACCGCGGTGCCCGGCGAGGCAACCCACGACGCGACACGCCCTACGGCGGCAGCCTCACCGGCGCCGGGTGGCCAGGGAAGGCCGTCACCTCACCCTCGTTGCCTGGGGGGGTGCCATGGTCTCGCGCTGCCTGCAGGTTGCTGAGCTGGCGGCCGAGGACGGCATCGACGTCGAGGTCCTGGACCTGCGCTGGCTGAAACCGATTGACGCAGAAGCCCTGGCGAGGTCTGTCGGGAAGACGCGCCGCGCCGTCGTCGTCCATGAAGCGCCGCTGACCTCGGGTTTGGGTGCGGAGGTGGCCCAGCTCATCACGCAGAGCTGCTTCGCCACACTCAAGGCGCCGGTTGAACGCGTGACCGGCTTCGACGTGCCCTACCCCTCCGGAGACCTGGAGGACGAATACATCCCCCCCAACATCGACCGCATCCTCTTTGGGATCCAACGCGTACTGGAGTACCGCCGTGGCTGAAATTTCCTTCCCGCTCCCCCCCGACCTCGGCGAGGGCCTCATTGAGGCGACCGTGCTGGACTGGCTCGTGGAGCCCGGTCAGCAGGTGGAACGCAACCAACCGATCGTGGAGCTCGAAACCACAAAATCGGCCCTCGAATTGCCGAGCCCGCAGGCGGGTAAAGTGGTGCGTATTCACGGGGCGCCCGGTGACACCATCAACGTTGGCGAACCGCTGATTGTGTTCGAGGTTCCGGACGACACTGCCGGGATCGTGGGCACTGTTCCGAAGGACGAAGCACCCAAGCGCCGGGTCCGCCTGAGCGCCGTACTCGATGAGGACTGACATGATGACCGGCAGGCACACCATGGAACAGCACAGGCACACGGTAGAGGGAACGGACCCCCGGGTTGTTCGTGGAAGTTCACGAGCCGGCCGCCGACGCCGGCCTGCGCCCCCCCGTCCTGCTGATTCACGGCTTCTCTTCTTCCACGAAACTGAACTGGGTGGACAGCGGGTGGATCACCACCCTTCAGGATGCCGGCCGCCGGGTCATCACTGTGGACCTTCCGGGTCACGGCCGGAGCCACTCCCCCCCGAGGACCTGGATTCGTACACGCCCAGCCGCATCCGCGCTGACCTTCTCCAAATAGTGACCGACGCCGGCGCGCGGCCCTTGCGTGACGGTGACCCGTCCACGGGACTGGACGTCATCGGCTACTCGCTGGGGTCGCGGCTGGCTTGGGAGTTTGGCGCCACCCAGCCGGACCTGGTTCACCGCATTGTCCTGGGTGGGCCGAGTTCAGCAGATCCGTTGGCAGCTTTCGACCTCGTTGCTGCGCAGCGGCACCTGGCAGACGGCACACCCATTGAAGACGCCTCCACCGCCGGGCTCCTGAAGATGGCCCAGATGCTTCCAAGCAACAACCTGTTCGCCATGTTGTCACTGATCGAGGCCATCAAGGGCGAGCCCTTTGATCCCGCGGAGGCCGCCCCGCACATGCCCCCCCTCTTGCTCGTAGCCGGCGAGAAAGACGAACGGGCGGCCACCATGCCCGAGTTGGCCTCGATCGCAGGCAAGCGTGGAGGCATGGTGGAGACCCTGGTGATTCCGGGACGCACCCACACCAATGTGATAACCAGCCGGGCGTTCAAGGAAGCCGCCGTCGAATTCCTCGGCGTATAGAAGTCAGCGGGCCAGCCGCTCAGCATTAAGGCTCATGCGTTCCAGCACGCTGAGAGCCATTGCGTACTCGTCGATGCCGATGCCCATGGACAGGTCCTGACGCGCATCTTCCACCATCCGTTGGGCCTCGTGGTATTTTTCCCGACCGCGTTCGCTCAGTGCCAGCCTGTCATCGATCATGGTGATCATTCCCCGCCCCCACCAGGCTGCAAGTTCCCGCTCGCGCAGCCGGACGTCGCCGCCCCCCCACAGCGGCTGGAGGATGTCCTCCAGCTGATCAGGCAGCAGGCACCCTCTGAAAGGGTGCCAAGGTGTGCCATTGGCGCTTAGTGAGCTTGATCCTGGCCAAGGTGGCGTCCAGCTGGACTTCCAATGCGGCGTCCAGCCGTTTGATCCAATATCCGATGGGCTTGTTCACAAGGCCATGCTTTCAGCGGGGGCGCCACCGGGCAAGGTCTGGACGGTAGGCTTGGGAGTGCAACGAATTACGTGGAAGTGGAGCAGATGGGCATGCGTTTCAAGGACCGTGCGGAAGCCGGTCGACGCCTGGCTGAAGGACTGCCCCAGCTGAGGGAACGGCCGGATACCATCGTCCTTGGCCTGGCCCGTGGCGGGGGGGTCCCGGTAGCCGCAGCCGCAGCTGCAGAACTGTACTTGCCGTTTGGCGCTGTACTGGTCCGCAAGCTGGGCATTCCGGGGCGTGACGAGACCGCTTTCGGGGCATTGGCTTGGTCCCGCGGGGACGTCCTGCGGATCGTCAACAGGCCCCTGAAGGAGCTCGTCCTCGCCCACGGCATTTCCCAGTCCGCTTTGGATGCAGTGGAAGCACATGAGCGTGCCGAACTTATCCGACGCGCCAACCGCTACCCGGGTATCGGCCACGATCTCCGCGGGAAGACCGTGGTGCTGGCCGACGACGGCCTGGCTACGGGGGGGGCCACCATGCGGGCAGCCGTGGAGGCGGTCCGGGCCGGCGGTGCCAGCACCATCGTCGCCGCGGTACCGGTTGCCTCGCTGGAAGCCTCGACGTCACTGGGTCGGGTTTGCGACTTTGTGATGGCATTGCACACGCCCCGGAAAATTCCATGCTGTTGGCGCCTTCTACGAACGCTTCGAGCAGTTGTCGGACGACGACGTCGTAGGTCAACTTGAAGCTGCAGAGGCCAGCGGCCGCAAGTAGTCGCCGTCGTCCATAAACGCGAAGAGTCCCGCATGGACGCAAAAACGGGCGCGGTCCCCTGGACCGCGCCCGTCTTTTTGGACTCTGTTGGAGCGCCTAGTGATGGACGCTGTAGCCCAACGGCCGGCCGCGGGTTTCCTTGGCCAGGATCACGCCTATGGCAGAGATGACGCACAGCACCATGATGTAGATGCCCACTGAGCCGGACCATTTGGTGGTGTCCAGGAGTGCTTGGGCAATGAGCGGAGCGAAGGCGCCGCCCAGAATTGCACCCAACGCGTACCCGATGGAAATTCCCGAATAGCGGACCTGCGCCGGGAACATTTCGGCATACATGGCAGACATCGGACCGTAGGACAGACCCAACCCAATGGTGAGGACGAACAACGCGGTTCCGTAGAGCACGATGTCCTTGGAATCGATCAGCACAAACATCGGAATCATCCAGGCGAAGACCAGGCCGTAGCCGATGAGGAAAGTCTTGACGCGGCCTATCTTGTCCGACAACCAACCGCCCACCATAGTGAAGATGAGCCAACCGAAGGACGCGATGGTGGTGGCCAGCAAAACCTGGGGGCGTGGGCATCTTCAACGTACGTGTGGCGTAGGAGATGAAGAAGGCAATCAACAAGTAGCCAGCGGCGTTGTTGGCGATGAAGATCAGCGCGGCCAGGACTACTTCCTTCTTGTTCTTCCGGAACAATTCGCCCAGGGGTGCCTTGCTTTCAGCCTTTCGCTGGGCGATCTCCTTGAAGACAGGGCTTTCGCCAACTGCGCGTCGAATCAGGTAGCCCACCACAATGAGGACCACGGACAGCAGGAACGGAACGCGCCATCCCCCAAGACGCGAAATCTTCCTTGGACATGCCCGACTGCAGCAGGAACAACAGCCCGGTGGCCAGGATCATGCCGATCGGAACACCGATCTGCGGATAGGCGCCGAAAAGTCCGCGCTTTTTGAGGGGCGCGTGCTCCACAGCCATCAGTGCAGCACCACCCCATTCGCCGCCGGCCGAGAATCCTTGGACAACGCGCAGGGTGATCAGCAGGATAGGAGCCCAGACGCCGATGGTGGCATAGGTGGGCAGCATCCCGATCAACGCGGTGGCAGCACCCATCATCACCAACGTCATAACCAGCACGGCCTTGCGTCCGAGGCGGTCACCGAGGTGCCCGGCTACGAAGGCACCCAGAGGCCTGAACAAGAAGCTGATGCCGATCGTGGCGAACGACAGGAGCTGAGCGACGCCCGGGTTGGACTTCTCCAAAGGAGAAAGGAACAACGGGGGGGCCAACAGCGTGGCCGTCAACTGGGCAAAGATGAAGAAGTCGTACCACTCAATGGTGGTGCCCACCAGCGTCCCGGCCAGAACCCGGCGCTCTTCGCGCTTGGTGCTGGGCCCTGACGGTGAATCGACAGTGGAAGTTTCGGTCATTGGAACTCCATGGGGTGAGAGTGACTGGTCGGCTCGGGACTTGCATTAACCGACAGAACGGTCAGTTAGGAAAGAATACTACAACCTGTGACTCAAAGCACAGACCCCTGTCGTGTCGGCCACCATAGAATGGTTCGCATGAATCCCCCGCAGCGACGTCAAAGGTCTGCCGGAAACGGCAACGCAGGTTCCGCCGTCGCAAACGCTCTCCCGCGGAATCCGTGCGCTGGAAATTCTGGCGGCAGCCGAACGCCCCCCTCAGCATCGCCGAACTCACGGAGGCCCTGGGCGTCCATCGGTCCGTTGCCTACCGAATTCTGCGGACGCTGGAGGACCACTCACTGCTGGTGCGTGACGACTCCGGCCGCGTGCAGCCTGGCCCCGGGCTGTCGGTCCTGGCCCGCGGAGTCTCGCGGAACCTGCAATCGGCAGCACTACCCGAGCTCACCCAGTTGGCGAACACACTGCACATGACTGCATTCGTGGCGGTGTGGGACCATCAGGAATGCATCAACCTGGTCACCGTTGAGCCGCGACACTCAGGTGCCGCCCTCGCCCAGCACCCGGCAACCGCCACCCCCATCGCCACCGGGGCTCCCGGGATCGCCATCCAATCAACCATGACGGAGGAGCGCTGGCAGCAGGTAGGAGCAGGGAACCCCTACCGCGCCGAAGCGCACGAGGCCCGCCGCCTGGGCTACGCAACCAGCCACGACGAAGTCATCGCCGGCCTGTCCTCCATCGCTGCCCCCATCCGGGTTCCGGGCGGCCGACCGGCAGCGATCGCCGTCGTCTATATACGCCTGGACCAGGACGCCGACGCCGTGGGCAAGGCGCTGGCCGCCAGTGCTGCGCGGATCGAAAGCCAGCTGGCTTGAAACCTTCTCCCTGAACCATTCCTTTCAGGTCAAGTGACGTGCCCCACAGCACAAGACGGCAGCCTGGGGGGGAAAGCGAATACTCGAACAAGGACCGGACACACCGTCCGGTCCTTCTTTCGAGCACGAGAAGGAACCCATGAGCGTGAATCTCCTTGATACCTCCAACTGGCTGCCACTGGACGGCCTGGCCCCCCGGCTTCGACGCCAACAAGGCCCCCAACCGTGCAAGACCTGGCAGGACAACAGTTTTCCGTCAGCGGCGACGGCGGACCCATGACTTTCAGCTTCGACGACGAAGAAGTCCAATGGCTGCCGCCAGTCACGCCGGAACATCCACCTATGAGGCCTTCCTGGTAGCCGAGGAGTTGTACTACGCCCAATGGCAGAGTCCCCCCCAGGACCCGGAACTCGCCGTTTCCCTGGTGTTGGACCTCTTACACGGCCGCGCACTCTACATTGGCGCCACGCTCGGCAGGGCAACCCCCCCCTCCAGCGTGGCCGTCAATCACGATTTCCGCCCAGGGACGCTCGATGGATACCGCGCCACGGGCACGGAAATCTCCGAAAGCCGTGCACTCATCGGCCGCCGCGTCGAATGGGTCTACAGCGAAACGCATGCCTACGAACACATCTACCTCAGCCCAACCTGGTACACGTGGCAGTGCCTGGCAGGCCCGGAGCGCGGATTGGCAGACACGGACTCCGACACCGTATTTCAGGTCCGCCCCCGGGATTTTCGTCTTCACTTGGCGCGAGAAGGTCATACCCTGCGGCTCGGTCACCGTCGCCGACCACCGTGATCCCAACGCCATCAGGTCCCATGGCAGCCTCTTCGGCTGGGACGAGGCAGGAACGGAACCCGTGCACTTCACCTTCGGTGCACACGGCCGCCTGATCAGCATCACCCAGCACAGCCCGGCATTGAACCCCGCCCTGGACCCGGCCATGCGGGATTAGCCCAAGCAAAGAGGACAACATAGATGAAGCCCCGGCGAGCACAACGCTCGCCGGGGCTTCATCTATCTTGCGCGGGTTATCAGCTCCGAGCCGTGGCCGATCCGAGCGTACAATGCAGGCTGCGAGCGCCGGAGGCGCAAGCCCCCCAGATGACGCCCGCAACCCCGGGCAGCAGCACCAGCAACGGCAAGACGAACGTAGCGGCCGTTGACTCGGTCTGTCCCAGCAGGACGTTGAAGTTCGCCATGATGAGCACAAAGACAACGGCAAGAAGCACGAAACCCAGGCCTGGAGCGATCACCCTTACCCACAGGTTTGCCCCGTGCTGCTGCCGCCGGAAGAAACCGATTACAGCTACCGACACCACGGTCATCAGCAGCACCAGCCCCATGGCACCGCTGTTGGTCAGCCAAGTGAACATGGTCAGTACGGGGGGGTACAGTTCACCCAGTTCGGAACTTGCACCGGCAATCGCAAAGCCAAGCGTTACGACGACGGCGATCACCGTTTGCGCCAGCGAACCGGCGAACGGTGCCCCCCCACTTTCCGCCCGCACCTCGGCGAGCGCCGACGGCAGGACGCGCTCGCGGCCGAGGGAGAAGAAATAGCGCGCTACGGCATTGTGGAAACTAACGAGTGCGGCGAAAAGGCTGGTGACAAAGAGAACCTGGGCGATGTCGCTGAGCAACTGGCTCCCGTGGGCGCCAAGGAAAGCGAACATCATATCTGGTCCGTTGGTAGTTGCCGCCTCGACAACGGCGGACGGTCCTGCCCCCCCTACGGTCATCGCCCAGGCGGAGACGGCATAGAACACGGCAATGATTCCCACAGCTGCAAATGTTGCCCTTGCGACCGTTCGTTTGGGGTCCTTGGATTCCTCACCATAGATTGCAGCGGATTCGAAGCCCATGAAGGCGGCTATTCCAAAGGAGAGGACTGCGCCGATCCCGGGAACAAAGAGGCTTTCGGGGCTGAAAGTCACTGCACTGATGCCTTCCGGAGCCACAGCCAGGCAGACGATGTCGTACACGATCACCACCAGGAATTCGAGGGCCACCAGGACACCAAGCACCTTTGCGGACAGGTCCACCCTGTTCACCCCCCCAACCATCCGACGACGGCAATGCAGACAAGCACCGGGATCCACCAGGGAACGCTGATGCCAAGCCGCGCAGATAGGAGCGAGGAGACTGTGAAGCCGAACAACCCGTAGATGCCCACCTGCATCAGGTTGTAGGCCATGAGTGCAATCAGCGATGCCCCCACGCCGGCGGGCCTGGAGATGCCCTGCGCTATGTAGCGTAGAAGGCGCCGGCGTTGGTGACGTAGCGGCTCATTGCCGCGTAGCCCACGGCGAACAGCGCCAGGATTCCGCCCAGAATCAGGAATGACAACGGCACCCCCCCGGTCACGCCGGTGACCGCGAAGGTGGTGGTCACACCTCCCGCCAGCACAGTCAGCGGTGCGGAGGCCGCGATAATCATGAAGGTCACTGCCGGTACGCCGAGCCGCCGTTTGGTACCGACTGTTCCGGCGGTCCTGCTTGACGGGGTTATCCACGCTCATAATGTGCTCCTGCCTCGGTGCCGCGGGAGATTGCACGGCACGGTGTCTGTCATTCCGCAATCTTCCACCGCAGGGAGCGTGCGTGACTTGTCTCACACGGCAGGGTATTTGTCGCTGCACGCAAGCACGGCGGCATGTGGGCCCCCCCGGTGTAGAATCGTGGGCAAGCTCACGTCCGCGTTATCGGCATACCGGCCCCCCCGGAGGCGGCGTCGCCCGCGGGCCATTGAAAGGGAGTTTGATGACCGTCGCGGCTGATACGGGCCCCCCCGCAACCGTGCAAACCATCGTGGCGGAGTCGTTCCAGGAGTGGAGCAAAGCAATATCCACCTCCTTCGTGCCTCTGTTGGCAACGGGGCCGCGCAGTTCTTCCCTCCAGGGGGCAACCTTCCACGGAACCATGCGTGCCCGGGTGCTGGGGCAGATCTCCGTAGTGGAGATTACTGCCGGACCCCATACCGTCCTGCGCACACCGGAGCTGATTGCCAGGTCCACAGGGCGATTCTTCAAACTCAGCATCCAACTCGCTGGTTCGGGCCGCCTGGTTCAGGACGAACGCGAAGCCGTGTTGCGTCCCGGTGATCTCTCCATCTATGACACCTCCCGGCCCTATCAATTAACGTTCGACGACGACTTCCGCACTCTGGTGCTCATGTTCCCGCACGTGCTGCTGGACCTGCCAGCCGAAGCCATGGGCCATGTCACTGCCTTGCGCATTCCGGGCGACGAGGGCCTCGGCGAATTAATCAGCCCCTTTCTGGTAAAACTGGCCGACAACCTTGAAGCCTCTCGGGCTCCAATGGTCTACGGCTGGTCCACAACGCCCTGGACCTGGTGACCACACTCTTCAACGGTGAACTCGATCAGCTGATCGAGACGGGCCGGGATCCGCATCTGCTGCTTCTGGGCCGCATCCACGATTACATTGAAGCCAACCTCGGCGACCCGGAGCTCTCCCCCCCGGAACCATCGCCGCTGCCCACTACATATCGACGCGGCACCTGCACGATCTCTTCCAGGAAATCGGGACTACGGTGGCCTCGTCCATCCGGCAACGACGACTCGAACGATGCCGCGCGACCTCAGGGATCCGGTCCTTGCCGATCGACCGGTCACTGCCATCGCAGCCCGGTGGGGGTCACCGACGCCGCCCATTTCAGCAGGATCTTCCGGGCAGCATTCGGGAACTCCCCCCCACCGGTTACCGCAACGCCGCTTAGCAGCTAAGCCTGAGGCTGTCGCTTCATCACCAACGACGTAACAACGCCCAGCAGCAAAAGGCCCGCAGCCGCCGCCATTGAAACCACGAATGCCGCCCCCGGGCCTTGCGTTTCAGCCAGTTGCCCGGCCAAGTACGAGCCAAGCGCTGTTCCAGCGACAATCCCGCTGGCGAGGGCCGTCATCACCGTTGCCATGCGTCCTGCCGGCGCCACCACGCCGCCAATGCTGAAGACTGTCACCATCACCGGCCCCACGGGAATGCCCAGTATCAGCAGGACAAAGATCATGGGCCAGATACCCGCCGGAAGAAGCAGCAAGAGTGACAAAACGGACATCGCCAGCGCCGCGACAACCCAACGGGAAGCCAGGCTGAACCGTTGCGGCCAGAATGCGACGGATAGCGCTGCTACAGCTGAGCTGAGGCCCATTACTGCGTATAGAAGTCCAGCGATTTCGGCAGTGGCGTACTGTGCGGAAAAGGCACTCAGGCGTGGGTTGCCCCAAAAAGGTACCCATGCACACCATCGCGAAGACCGGCACGGCCACCACCGCGCCTGCCAACGGTTGCGGCTCGCAGGACTTACCGGGGCCGATTGCTCTCCTGGAGGCACGGCGCCGGCACTCGGCTTCCGAGGTGCCGGTACAACCGCCAGCTGGCTGGGATGGATCGCAAAAGCAGGAACCAACGTGATGGTCATGACGGCTGCCAGGGCGAGCGGCAACCAGGGTGCCACCATGCTGGCGAGGACCCCCCCCACCAGGGCAGGGCCCAGGACGAAGGTGATCTCGTCCGCGGTCCCTTCATAGGACAGCGCGGTGTCCAGGTCAGCCCGGTTGGCCGCGACGCTTCGGCCTCCGTTGGCTGAGGACTGGGATAGGTTGCGGGTTGTCAGTGCCATCCATCGGACACGGGCCATGGGGGGGCCCACCTGAGGGCAGCTGGCTCCCGCGAGGAAAGCTGCAATGAGGACGCCAACTGCGTCGGCCACCGAGCCGTACGCGGGAGTGAGGTAAGCCGCAGCAAGGAGCCCCCCCGCGACGGCGAGTGTATTGATGACCGCTGCCACGAGGAGCACGATCCGTTGTCCTGCCCTGTCAGCCAGGGAGCCGAGGACGGGAGCACCCAGGCCGAGCCGATGCCAACCGCTCCGGCCGCCATGCCGCCGATCGCGTAGGAGTGGCTGACGGCGGTGACCAGCGTCAGGGTGCCGACTGTCAGCATGGCCAGGGGAAGCCTGGCGAAAAGGCCCAGCGGAAGAAACCCGGGTCCGGCCAATTCGGGAAGCCGCGCGAAGCGGCCCGGAAGGCGTGAAGGGCGTGCGGGAGCCGATGATAGAGGCTGTGAAGCTAGAGAAGATTTTTCCATTAATCCGGGTTCGCTAAAGAGTGCGCATCGTCCCTCCTCCCGATGCGCGCGACCCGGTGTAACGGGTTAAGTCTATCGGATAGCTGTCAGACGGGCACGGCGTCGGCAATCCGCACGCTGGAACCGTGCCTGCCCTTGACCACCTGTAGCTGGCTGGTGATGCGTTGCTTCATCTCCCCGACGTGACTGACCAGCCCAACTACCCGGCCGCCGTCGCGCAGTCCCTCCAAGGCATCCATCACTTGTTCCAGGGCTTGTTCATCGAGACTGCCGAAGCCTTCATCAACAAACAGTGTCTCGATGTCCACGCCGCCGGCCTCCTGCTGGACGACATCGGCAAGGCCAAGTGCCAATGACAACGACGCCATGAAGGATTCGCCGCCAGAGAGGGTGGAGGTGTCCCGGCGCTGGCCAGTCCATTCGTCTACAACTTCAAGCCCGAGGCCGGACTTCGCTCCCCCTGGCGGCCTTGGCGTCCGTATGTTGCAACGTATATCTGCCGTCGCTCATGGCCACGAGCCGCTCGGAGGCGGCGGTTGCCACTTGTTCCAGCCGTGCAGCGAGGACGTACGTGTTCAGGCTCATCCGGTAGCTGTTGTCGCCCGATCCCCCTCAAGGTGTCGGCCAGCTCAGCAAGCATGTGCGCCCTGTTCCGCGGTTCGCTTCCCGCTTGTGCCAGGGTTTGATACTCCCTCCGCAACCGGGCAACAGCGGCCGCCGATTTTCCGGCCATACCCGCAGACAAAGCCTCGGCCCGCGCTGTATCTGCGGCATTGGAAGCAATCAGTTTCGATTCAGCAAGTTCAGCTTCTCCCAAGGGAAGCTCGCCTATGTTCGCTTCCTTGGCGGCAAGGACCAGGTCCTCGCTGGCAAACAACTCATCCAAGCGGGATGATTCGGCGTCGAAATCAGCCAGGTCTTTCTCAAGGCCCACAACATCGGCCGGTGAGAGTATCTCCCGGCGAGCGTCGTCAGCGGAGGTGAAACCGGATTCCGGCAAGGCCTTTTCAAGCGACGCGGCGGCGTCTTCCCGGGCTTGCTCCGCCCGTTCCAGTTCCACATCTGCGTCCGCGACGGCTTGCAAGAGCCCGCGCTCAGCCATGAGTGCATCCAGCCGTTCACGCAGGCTCGGGAAGTCCCCCCCTTAAGCCGGCGAGATCCGTTTCAAGGGCAACACATTGCTCCTGAAGCAGGTGAACAGCGGACGACGCCTGTGCCGCCTTGCTCACGGAAGCGTCGTGTTCTTCCTGCACCATAGAGATCCGCTTTATGAGGCTTCCTGCCGGCCGCGAAGCTTCTCCAGCAAGCCTGCCGCCTTTCGTGCCGCCGAGGCAGCGTCCTGGGCGGATATACGTTTGGCCTCTGCTTCAGCAGCATCGGTTGCACCCCCCCCTTGGGCAACCAGTCCGGCAAGCACCTGGCTGCGGAGGAAACTTGTTCGGAGAGGAGCCCCAGGGCTTTTTCACTGGCCTCGAACTGTTCCTTGGCTTCTTCCTCTTCCTGGGCCAGGGAGAGTGCTGATCGCACTGCTTCGGCAGGATTGGGGGTGCTCTTCGCTGCCGCAAACAGCGCACGGCTTACCGCTTTCCAGTGCCGCGGCCAGCTCCCCCTGCTGCATTGGCCAAACGCAGCTCGCGGACGTCGAGCCACTGTTGCCGGAGGTCCTGTGACGCCGACCGGGCCTGGAGCTGCTTTTCGGTAACCTCGGCCAACTCGCTGGCAGCCGTTTCATGGCGGGCTACGATTCGAACCAGCTCAGCCGCAGCCTCAGCATTCCGTTCCAGTTCTGTCAGTTGGCCGGCCAAAGGCTCGAGGGGCTGGATTTGCGATTCCACAGTGGACACGTCTTCGCGCAGCTGTTCCAGCACGGACGCCGAAGCCTCGGCAGCGGCTTGATGTTCCGCCGTTTGACTACGCTTGGCTGCAAGGCGCGCCGTGATCTCTTCCAATCGCTGCTCATCGGGCAGCCGTGCCTCAAGAACTGCGCTGCTTGCCTTGACGCCTTCCAAGGCAGCGGCAGTGTTTGTTGCCTCCAAGCCGACCGCGGCAATCTTCCCTCGCAGGCCTTCCGTCCGCGCAGCCGCAGCTTCGAGTTTGCGCGCTGCAGTATCGACCGCTTCCAGATGGCCGCCGAGAACAGCGGCACGTCGGTGCTTTCCGAGCTTCTCCTTGTTCTCCAGAGCCGGGGGGGCGCTGCCAGCTCCAGCAGGACCCGCCGCTGCATCGCAGCGCCGAGCCGCCCATGCCGTAGCGACTTCTCCTGAGCTTCTTGGAATTGTTCCATCAGGCGGGTAGCCAGGGATTCTGCCTCAGCGGCCTCGTCCTGCCGCCGCTTCCATTCAGCACTGACTTCCGCTTCCACAGCGGCAAGCCAGGCCTCAGGTTCCTGTCCTGGCTCCTTGCCGGCGGTTGGAGCGACTGCGGCAAGGCCCAGCTGTTCCTGCTCCGATGCAACCCGGTCAAGCAGCAACTTGAGTTCTGACGCGTTCTCCTGCACGGCCCGGGTGGCCACGGCTGCTTGCTGAACAAGTTGGCGTTCAACAGCTTCAAAACGGTGCGTGCCGAACAACTTTTGCAGCAGTTCCAAGCGGTCGTTGGCCTTGGACCTCAGGAAAGCCGCGAAGTCGCCCTGGGGGCAGCATCACCACCCGGGTGAACTGCTCCCGGTCCATTCCAAGGACGTCCGAGAGCTCGGCACCTACCTCGTCATTCCTGGAAGATTTCTCTTCCCAGCTTCCTGCCACCCGTTCCCGGAGGAGGGTCTTGGCCTGCTGGGTGGTGAATCCGTTGCGGCCGCGGGCGCTGGGGCGGTCCCACGCCGGCGATCGCGTCACTTCAAAACGCCGCCCGCGTGCTGAGAACTCACAGACCACGCGCGGCTCCGCGCCTGGCGCCGCATGGTCGCTTCGTAGCCGTTTCCCTTCCTGGCGGGCACCTGGAACGGACCCGTACAGGGCGAAACAGATCGCATCCAGAATGCTGGTCTTGCCGGCACCCGTAGCACCGTTGAGGAGGAAAAGGCCCTGTGCGCTCACACGGTCGAAGTCAATGTGTTGGGGGCGTCGCAAACGGACCGAAGGCTTCGATCTCCAAACGATGAATTCTCACAGCTCAGCCTCCTGCAACCGGACAGCTTCAAGTGCTTCCTGCAGCGCCGCTTCCTCTGCATCGCTGGCACCGCGATCCCTGACGTGTTCCAGGAATCCACAGCAGACTCCAAGGTCGTCTCCGGCAGCGGCGAGCCGATTGCTGTAACTGGTGGAAGTCCGCGCCTCTGCACCTTGGGGGGGATCGAAGGAGAGAACCAGGGTGTCAGGGAAGCGGGTGCGCACCTTTTCCATGGCCTGCGCAGGCCGTTGCGCATCCGTCAACGTGATCTGGCAGTAAGCACTCTCTGCCCAGGAATGCTCTTCGGCACCGAGCAGATCATCCAGCGTTCCACGCAAGGTGGCAAGGGATTTGGGGGGCGTCCCACACAACTTCCTCAACAGCGATCACTCCATGGGCGTCAAGGTCCACCAGCCAGGCGCCTTTATGGTGCTTGGCCTCCGAGAATGAATAGGCCAAGGGAGAACCGGAGTACCGGACATTGGGTGCCAGCTCCTGCCGCCCATGGAGGTGTCCCAGTGCGGTGTAGGTGAAGTCTTCAAAGAGATCCAGTGGAACTGCTCCCAGGCCGCCGATGCTCAGGTCCCGTTCGCTTTCCGAAGTAATGCCGCCGCTGGCAAAGGTATGCGCTAGAACCACCGGATAAACGGGTCCGGATGCGCGGCGGGCTTCAACATCCTGCCGGATCCGATCCACTGCCGCCAAGGTGACATCAAAGTGGTTGGCGTTTTCAGCGCCCAGACGCTCAGCACAAGCCGGGGTTCAAGATAGGGAATGCCGTAAATGGCAACGTGGCCGCTTCCGGTGCCGTCCTTGCCCTGCCCATCGGCGCCACGTCCATCGGCTCCGAGGGGCAAGAGGATTGGCACATCAAGATCTTCCACGCGCGTTCTCAGGTGCACTCCCCCGCGTTCCAACAGGCGGGAGGCGAAGCCCAGCCTGATGGCGGAGTCGTGGTTGCCACTGGTCAGGACAACCCCCGGCCCCCTGCCTGAGTAATGCGCACAAGGGCATCATCCAGCAGTTTGACCACATCCAGCCCGGGCAAGGCACGATCGTAGACGTCTCCTGCTATGAGCACCACGTCAACGGACTTGGATTCAACCAGCGATACCAACTGGTCCACGAAGTTGCGTTGGGCTTCAAGCATGCCAACGCCGTGGAATGATCGGCCAAGGTGCCAATCGGAAGTATGAAGTAACCGCATATTCTCAAGTTAACCGGGGGCACCGACAATAAAGCGCAGGCGAGCCGTCCGCCGTCGACCCCCCCGTGCGGTTATTTGCCTTTTTCCCGTCGAAGAAGTCGCGCGCGTCATCACTGACCGGCGCAGCCGGAACACGTCGGGAAGCGTCCTCGTCAGATTTCTCAGGAGCTTCGTTGACCTGAACGTCCTCAACCGGCTCGTCATTGGCATCGAAGGAGTCGTTCACCCCCCATCGCTGCCGCCCTGGACGTCGTCGGTCACGGCGACGGTGGCCTGTGACAGGCCTTGGAAGCCACGGAAAGCGAGACCCGCAAGCGCGGCACCCATCAGCGGAGCCACCCAGAAGAGCCATAGGCCCTCAATCGCCCAAGGCGAGCTGAAGAATGCCTGGGCCGTTGCCGAGCGGGGTTGAAGGGAAGGTTTCCCAGGACCTGCCCCCCCAGCTGAAGCAGGACAGCCATTGCAAGGCCAACCGCGAAGGGAGCCATGGCCGGAAGAGCGCGGCGTCCAGCGGTCGCGCCAAGGAATACGGCCACAATAAGGCCGAACCGAGGACTTCGACCAGCAGAACTCCTGCCATCTGCGTTTGCGCGGAAGCATGCTCACCGAACCCCCCCGGGGCAACGACGTCGAACGCCGCCCTGGCGTCCGTGAGGACAGGCACGGTGGTCACCACGAAATAGATCAAGCAGCACCAACGACGCTGCCAATGATTTGGGCCGCCACATAGGCCAAGGCCGCCACGGCCCGGATGCGGCCGGCAATCAAATTGCCTAAAGTGATCACCGGATTGAAGTGCCCGCCGGAGACATAGCCGAAAGCCAGCATTGCCGCTGTCACCGCCAGGCCCGTGGCAAGAGCCACCGGCAAGGGCGCCCCACCGGGATTCGAAAATATCCCGACTCCCACCGCGGCAACCACAACGAACATCGAACCCAAAGCTTCAGCCGACAGCCGGGCAAGAAGTCCCGGTTGGTGTTCAGGCGTCGCTTGTACAGGAGAGGTCATGTCGAATGGGTCCTTACGGTTGGTATGGATGCCGGGTTGACCGGCCGCACGCTGGTATTGGCAGGGGGGGTAACGCAAGCTCAAAGCCACTGAGTATCCTGCCAGCAGAGTCTGGACGGTTGCTGAATCCCGCCTCCAAGCTTATCCACCCAAGGCAATGGCAGCGATGGCAGTGGCACCAAGGCCCATCACAGCCAGCGTGCTGACCAGGACAAGCCGCTGATGCCGCCTCGTTTCCGACCTGGAGTTGGCGTGAGCGAACCCACACCACGGACGCCAGCACGATGGTGGCAAGTGCCGCCATGAGTGCACAGATCCCTTGGTAATCAAGTCCGGGGAGACCGGCGACGAGGTTGCCCGTGGAGGGCTCAGACGTCAGCCAGCTCCTCCAGATAAACAAGTCCACTACTACCAACGAGATCAGCGTCCGGCGCCATGCCAAGGTGGTGCGCTCGGGTTGCAACCGGGGGGGTCGCGGACTTCCATGCTTACCGCGCCACCAATATCAGCACAGCGAACGCGAACGCCGCTACGGCAACAACAATGGTCATGAACAGCATGACCCTGGAGAACGGAAGCGCCTGATCATTGCGCATCGCCGCTTCCATCTGCCCCCCAACGGCGGTAGGAAAGCGCCGCCAGCCCGGCCCCCGACCAGTGCCAGCAAGACACAAAGGACCAGCCGGACGGGTGTGGGCGCGATGTTCGGGGGCCAGCTGGTCAACGGCAACCGCGCCGGCGAGCAATGCCAGGGACGTGCGGATCCACGCGAGGAAGGTGCGTTCGTTGGCAAGGGAAAACCTGTAGTCGGGCGTCTTGCCTGTCCGTCGCCAAGCAGGTTCACGCAAAATGTCACTCCAAGTTTTGTCAGTGCCGTGCAGCTTCCCCCCCACCATATCAGCGGCGGTTCACGGGCACGGTAAGTTACTGGCATGAGTGTTGAGCTAAATCCCCCCCGCTGTTCCTTCCTTCGAATCCCGAGTCCACGGGTCACTTTTGGGAGGAGCCTTGGGTGACTCCCTGGGTTATGCCGTGGAGTTCGACTCCATTGCCGCGATCCGTGCCCGCTATGGTTCCGGCGGCCTGACGTCTTTCGCGCAACTCGACGGCCGCAGCCACTTCTCGGACGACACGCAAATGACCTTGTACACCGTTGACGGTCTTGTGGAAGCGCTCGAATGGGCCAACGACGGCTTGGCGGCGGACGAAATCGCCTGCCTTTGGCTGGCCTACCTCCGCTGGCTCGCTACCCAGGATGTTGCCGTTGCCTCCTCCGCTCCTGTGCCGCAACCGCGCTGGATCGACGCCCAGGAGGTCCTGCGTCACCGCCGGGCACCCGGAAATGCCTGCCTCAGTGGTTTGGCAACGGGGGGAAATGGGAACAGTTGCACGGCCGGTCAACGCCGACTCCAAAGGTTGCGGCACTGTGATGCGTTCTGCCCCCCCGTTCGGACTCATCCCCCCCACATTTCAAGGGAAGCCGTCTACAAACTCAGCTCGGACGCCGCCTCCTTGACGCACGGACACCCTTCGGCGCGACTCAGCGCAGCAGCATTCAGCCTGCTGATCCACAACATCGTGGCCGGAAGCGACATCCGCACCTCCGCTATCGAGGCCCTCAGCTATGTCAACGGTGTCCCCCACCAAAGCACCCGAGCTGGCGGAGCGGCTGGAAGCCGCCCTGCAGTTGTCGTTGCAGCATGCCCCCCCACTGGACCCGGAAGGACTGACCACAGCGCTCGGTGAGGCTGGATTGCCGAGGAAGCACTCGCCGTCGGGCTTTACGCTGTGCTGGCCACCAGCGGCGGAACGCCGGCAGAACACTTCGGCAATGCAATATCCATGGCCATCAACCACAGTGGCGACAGCGACTCCACAGGCTCCATTGCGGGAAACATCCTGGGGGGGGCCTACTACGGCAAAGACGGCCTGCCGTCCGACTGGCTCGAGTCCCTGGAAGCGCCGGAAGTCATTCGCGGCATGGCGGACAGATTGCTTGCCGTCACCACCGGCTAAACAATAGCTAGATCCGGCGGAGCGTCACGTTGTTGCAGGCCTCGCACACGTCCTCGGGGATGAGGCCCCCCCTGCGCTGAAGGAACCCAAAGATCGCGCAGCCGAGGCAGAAACCCACAAACGCTTCCAGCGAAGCCGCCACGATCAGCAGCGCCAGCAGAATCCAGGCGGCTGGCTGGAAGCCGGTGAAAAACAGCACGACGGCGGCACTCGTCAGTGCGGCGCCGATCCCTTGGGCGAACCGCTTGGGAGGACCGGCCACAAGCTTGGCGTGCCCGATCCTTGGTGCCAACACCTTGACTGACAGAAGAGCGAGCGGGGAGATCCGTGGTCCAAACAGCACGCGAAGCCAGAATCCGACAGCAAGTACCACCAAGCCCCCAACCCCAGCCGGTCAGCAAGGTAGCGACGGCCACCACCACAACCAGTCCGGCCGTGATCCGGGCAGCATATTCATTGACGGGATTGGGGAAAGCGAAAAAAGCCCGCCAACCAGACCCACCGTTTGTTGCAGCGCCAGAAGGAGCGGGACCGCTGGCAGGACGGCGCTCGGGAGCTTGGGGAAGGGCTGACTTGGTCATCCCCCCCCAAGGCTAGGAGTGCCGCTCTTCCGGCGGGAAGGATTATTGCGCAGTGTGACCATATGACCCGGCGGCCGGAAGGTTACGCGCCGCCCACCATCTGCAGGAACTCGCCCTCAGAAACAACCTCGATTTGCTGGCCCTTGGCATGCAGTTCCAGGACCCGTTTGGCTTTGCCTGTGAGTCGGCCGGCGCGAAGGTCGCCTGCCACGAAGCCATCACCGACGATCAGAACAGTGGTGCGCGCGGTGACCCGGCTTTCCGGACGTGCCCCCCCATGTCCGCGGCGCGGGATTTCGCCTCCGGCCTGGTGATGGCGAGGTCGCCTGTGAACACAACTGTCTGGCCGAAGAGCGGATGTCCGGGTTCCGCAGCCGGGTTCGGCAGGGGGGGTTTGGGCCCTCCTCCGGCCAGTTCTGAAAACCGCCGGGGGGGACGCCAAGTGCTCGCTCCAATGTTCGTTCTGCGAAGCTTCCGGTTCTGGCAGCGAGGGCGGACATGGTCGCTTTGGACAGACCTTGGGCTGGATCGAAGGCAGGTTGCTTCGGCAGGTTGAGGCCAAGGGAAAGGTAGAGTTCGGCGATGCTGTTGGCGCTGTTCCGTCGGGCGATGTCCACAAGGATTCCGGCGCAGGCGCGGGCGTCTTCCGCGGCGTCGTGGTGGTTGACCAGGGGAACGCCTGCCTCCTCGGCGGCATAGGGCAAAGAGTTGGACACCAATGAGTAGCAGCGGCGGGACAGCATCACAGTGCACACATAGTCGTAGCTGGCCCGGCAAGACCGGAGACTTCCAGGCCTGACCGGATAACGCCGAGGTCGAAGGCTGCGTTGTGGGCAGCGAGTACGTCGTCACCGATGAAGGCGCCAATTTCCGGGAAGAGCTCCCCCCCGAACCGGGGGCGATCAGCGACGTCTTCGGCGCGGATGCCGTGGATGCGCGTGTTGTGGAACTCGAAGTGATCGTGGTTTTCGGGCGGGCGCATGAGCCAGGAGGCTTCCTCCACTACTACTCCGCCACGGACTTTACTGAGGCCTACCGAACACGGCGACCCCCGGAAGCCGTTGGCTGTTTCAAAGTCGATCGCCGTAAAGTCCAATGCCACTGGACAAGATTACAGGTGGAAAAGGCCGCCCTTGCCGATTTCCGCGGCGGGGGGGCGGCCCTTCCGTCCTGCATTGTGGCCAACGCTACATTTGAGCCTATGGGGGTGGCCCTGCGAAGGGTTGTGTAGGAACCGGCCGCCAGGATGACGCACAGCAGCGCAGCCCATCCGCTGATGCTAAGCGGCGTCTGCTGGGCAAACCAACCGCCAACGTGTCCCCCCCATCCCTGCAAGAACGTCGTGAGGGCAGCCGCACCGACCAGGGCGACTGTTGTGCCCAAGGTTGAGACCAGCGTTCCAGTGGTGCCCCCCCAACGTTTGAAGATGGTGGCGAACCAGAACCCGATGATGAACATGAACATCATCAGCACGAAGAAGAATGCTGCTGTCGAGTACCAAGGACCATCCGTGACCCAGGGGATATTGAAGAAGTAGCCATCGACACCCCCCCAGCCGTTGGTTGCCCGTTCGATGACGCCACCCAGCATGTAGAGCACTGTCATCCCGACCGCGATCAGTGAGAAGAGACCCAGGGTTCCCAGGTAGAACGCACGCCGGCTGATGCTGAGGCCCTGAGAGAAGGGAAAGACCAAGGTCATACTCTGGATTCCAAGGACCAGGAAGTACACAAGGGCGCCTGGCTGCCGCCACCATTTTTCCCCCCCTCGGTGACGGGAATGAGCGCGAAGATAGCCAGCGACATCAGGAAGGATGCCGCCAGGATGGTCAATGGCCATCCGATGTACGTCCACTTATTAATCAGCTGCATCCGGGCAACTGCCAGCGTCCTGCTCATCGCTTTGCCTCCATCGTGTCATCGGCGAAGTCTCCGGTATTTGATGAGAGGCCGGATTCGGTACCGGCCATGGTCTTCCGCACCACCAGCTGTTGCAAGGAAACCGGCGATAGTTCAAGGCCCAACTCCTGGGCTTCGGTGCGTTCGGGGGCCGCTGAGAACCTCGTCCACCGTCACGGAGGCCAAGGACCCCAGCGTTTCGCGGTGCAGGATCCTGCGGCCGGCCAGGAAGGCGTCCACCTTGTCTGCGGAACCTGACACAGTGACAGCCGAACCCCGGATCTCGTCGGCATCGGCGTCCATGATGATCCGTCCCCCGGTCAATCACGATGACGTGTTCAAGGAGGTTCGCTACCTCGTCGATCAAGTGTGAGGAAAGGATGATGGTGCGGGGGTGTTCGGCGTAGTCCTCCACCAGGCGGTCGTAGAACAGTTGCCGTGCGACGGCGTCGAGACCCAGGTACGGCTCATCGAAGAACGTCAGTTCTGCGCGCGAGGCGAGGCCAATGATGACTCCGACGGCGGACAGCTGACCACGTGAGAGCTTCTTGATCCGGCGCTTGACGGGAAGCTGGAAGTCTTCGGCGAGGCGGTCAGCGAATCCTTGGTCCCAGTTCTTGTAGAAGAGCGCCGCGGAGCGGAAGGCGTGCTGCGGCTGGAAGTCGTCCGGATATTTCTGCGATTCACGGATGAAGCAGATCCGGGACAATACGGCATCGTTCTCGTAGGCGCTGCCGCCAAAAACCAGGGCTTCGCCGGAAGTGGCGAAGGCTTGGGCGGTGAGGATTGACATCAACGTGGTCTTGCCCGCACCGTTGCGTCCCAGCAAGCCGTAAATGCGATTCGCCGAGAGGCTGAGGTTAACGTTGTCCAGAGCGTTGAGGTCTTTGTAATGCTTGATCAGGTTACGGGCCTCGACGATGGTGTCGTTCACAGGGCCGCGCTCCTTTCCTTGTCTGTCCCGGTTTCCGGTGCAAGCCCGGAGCTGCGTTCGATCATCGTGTTCAGCTGCTCTGGTGAGATGCCCAGCTTTCGGGCCTCCATTGCGAGCGGCTTGACGTACTGCTCGAAGAATTCCTCGGTGCGGCGTGCTACCAATTGCGCGCGCGCTCCTGTGGCGACGAACATCCCTATCCCCCCCTGCGTTTATAGAGAATTCCTGAATCCACCAGCAGATTGACGCCCTTGGCGGCAGTCGCCGGGTTGATGCGGTGGAAAGCGGCGAACTCATTGGTGGAAGGAACCTGCGACTCTTCAGCATGGTGCCGTCCACGATTCCGTTTTCGATGAGTTCGGCGATCTGCATGAAGATCGGCTTGCTGTCATCGATCATGAGCACCACCGCCTTACTGGTTCATTACTCATGTAACTAACCATACAACCAGCAAACCAGCAGTCAAGGGATAACCGGGAAAAATTCGACGACGGCCGTCAAGTAGGCTTGATGGGTGATCTTTTCTGCGATAAGCGACCTTGCCGTATCCACCTTCGGAGGCGCGGGACCGGTTTCGCCGCCTATGGCTTCGTTCCTGCCGGACTGGCTGAACCCCCGACGTCTTCCTCCGCGATTCACCTTTGGGACCGTGGGTGGTCCTCCTGGTCTGCGCCATTGTGTTCGCGGAAACAGGCCTCTTGGTGGGGGGGTTCTTCCTGCCCGGTGACTCCATGCTGTTTACGGCGGGACTCCTGGTCTCCACCGGCGCCATCGAGTTCAATCTGTGGGCCATGTGCGCCATGATCATCGTGGCCGCCATCATCGGCAACCAAACCGGCTACCTCATCGGGTCCAAGGCCGGCCCGGCAATCTTCAATAAGCCGGATTCACGGCTGTTCAAGAAGGAAAACGTGGAGAGCGCCCACGCGTTCTTCGAAAAGCACGGCGGCAAGGCTTTGATCCTGGCTCGGTTCGTTCCCATCATCCGCACTTTCGTGCCGGTGATCGTGGGTGTTGCGCAGATGGACAAGCGCAAATTCTTCCTCTTCAACGTCATTGGCGCAGTCCTCTGGGGCGGCGGCGTTACCTTGCTCGGCGCATGGCTTGGCCAGTTTGAGTGGGTTGGCAACAACATCGACATCATCTTCATCGTCATCGTCCTGATCTCCGTCATCCCGATCTTCATTGAGATCGGCCGGGGGGATTCATGGCCAAGCGCAGGGCCGCGGCCGAAGGCACCGACCCCGTGGAAGAGTTCATCGAGGAGCACGAGGGCGGCAAGCACAGCGAGCACTAAGGCTCAGGCAACCGCCCAAAGCGCAGCAAAAAGGCACCCCGCACAGCGGGGGGGTGCCTTTTGCGTCCACGAAGGAACTAGTTCGAACCGGCCTCGGACAACGCCGACACAATGGCGGGAAGCAACGCGCGGAACGCCTGCCCCCCCGGTGGCTGATGGCGTTCTTCTCCTCAGAGCTAAGCTCGGCACAGCTCCGATCCATCCCGGCAGGTTGCAGCACGGGGTCGTAGCCGAAGCCGCCCTCCCCCCCGCGCGGCTCGCGCAGGAGCGCCCCTTCCAACTGGCCATACTCCACGGTCTCGCGGGCAATGCCGTCGGGACCCGGGACCGCCAGCGCAGCCGCACAGACGAACGCAGCGCCGCGGAACGAGTCCGGAACGTCAGAGAGCTGTGCCAGCAACAGGTTCAGGTTGGCGACGTCATCGCCGTGCCTGCCGGACCAGCGTGCCGAAAAAATACCGGGGCCCGCCCAGCACATCAACGGCCAATCCGGAGTCGTCAGCGATGGCCGGGAGGCCAGTCGCTTCCGCCACGGCCCTGGCCTTGAGGAGGGAGTTCTCAGCAAAGGTGACACCGGTTTCGGCAACATCCGGGGGCGCCTGCCGCAGCGGCGTCCACCACCTGGGTGTCGACGTCGAGCCCTGGAACCTGGCCCCGGAGAAGTTCGCGGAGCTCCTTCAGCTTGCCCTTATTGTGTGTTGCCAGGACGAGGCGTGGAGCCCCCGGGAATCGGCGTGCCGCTCACGGAGCTTCCGCCAGCGTCTCGCGCTGGATTGCGGACAGCTGGGTGGTGCCGAGGAGGGCAAGATCAAGCAGCGCATTGAGTTCGTCGCGGTCGAACGGGGGCACCTTCTGCAGTTCCCTGAACTTCCACAAATTTGCCCGAACCGGTGACCACCACATTCATATCGGTCTCCGCGCGGACGTCTTCCACGTACGGCAGGTCCAGCATCGGAACGCCATCGATGATGCCCACGGAAACTGCCGCGATGGTGTCCACCAAGGGCTCTGCGTTGCGGGCGATCAGCTTGTTCTCACGGGCAAACCGGATGGCTTCCGCCAGCGCCACATACGCGCCGGTGATCGCGGCAGTGCGTGTACCGCCGTCGGCCTGGAGGACGTCGCAGTCCAAAACGATCGTGTTTTCACCCAGCGCCTTGGTGTCGATGATGGAGCGCAGCGAGCGGCCAATGAGGCGCGAGATCTCGTGGGTGCGGCCACCAATCTTGCCCTTGACCGACTCGCGGTCGGACCGGGTGTTCGTGGCCCGGGGGGGAAGCATGGCGTACTCGGCCGTTACCCAGCCGCGGCCTTCGCCCTTGAGCCAGCGGGGGGGCACACCCTCGGTCAGCGAAGCTGTGCACAGAACCCGGGTGTTCCCGAACTCGATCAGCGCCGAGCCTCTGCCTGCTTGGACCAGCCGCGGGTAATGCTGATGGGTCGCAGTTGGTCAGGGGTCCGGCCATCGGCGCGGATGACGGGAGTGGCTGTAGCTTCAGAAGTCATGGTTCAAGCTTAGCCAAGCTGAGGGCCCCAACCCGACGCCCTGCAAAGTTGGATCGAAGCGAACAGCTGGGTCAAGCGGACAGCTAAATTGTGTAGTGGACCCCCGGCTACGGCAACAGCCACGTCACCGGTGAAGACCGGTTTGGCTTCGGACAGCACTTTGGTCTGTGAAGTCCATACCGGGATGTGCGTCAGGAGGAGGCGCTTGGCACCTGCATTCATGGCGGCCTCGCCCGCACGTTTACCGGTGAGGTGGACGTCCTTGATGCCGTCGTCGCGGCCTTCCTCGAAGGCCGCCTCACAAAGGAACAGGTCTGAGTCCCTCGCGGCATCTTCGAGTCCCTGGCAGGAATCGGTGTCCCCCCCGAATACGTCAGGATCTTGGTCACGGATACGCCGTCCTTTCCCGGTTCCGTAGCCGTGACCCGCAAGGCATAAGCCTCTTCAACGGGGGGGTGATTAACGGCGAAGGGGGGGTCACTGTGAACGGCCCCCCCACTGTGACCGGCTTGAGCTCGGTCCAGTTGGTGAAGTCGAATTCCTCGTGCATGCCGGGATCCAGGTCCAGCCCATAGGCCGTGGCCATTCTGTCTGCAGTAGCTGCAGGACCCCAAACCGGCAGGCGATCCCGGCCCCATCCACCGGGCTTCCACCGGACCGCGACATGCAGGCCGCAGAGTCCATGCAGTGATCGGGGGGTGCAGGTGGGTGAGGAAGATCGCGTCGATGTCTTCCAAGTCCGTATAGCGCTGGATGCGCCCAAGGCACCGCTGCCCAGGTCCATCACGATCTTCCACTCGCGCTCACCGTCGTGGGCCGTCACCAGATAGCACGACGCCGGCGAACCCGGACCGGGGAACGAGCCCGTGCAGCCCACTATGGTCAGCTTCACAGGCCACGCCCCATGGTTGTGCCGGTGCCGCCGGCGAGCGCGTCCCCGGGCTGGACGAAGTACGAGCGGCGGGACAGCCCCCCCGCTCCCGATCGTGCCGCTTCCAGCATTTCGGGAGTAATGCGGGCAAGGCTGCCTGTGGGGGGGTACTGGGCCGCAACGTGGTCCACGTGCTTCACGGAGAGGACCTCCGGGCCCAGGAAGCGGCGGGCCAGGGTCTCGAACTGGGTGGCATCGCCAGTGGCTATGAATTCGTGGCTGGGTGCTTGGGACTCTGTCCGCTGGATGCGGTGGTTGGCCAAGGCGCGGTAGACGTCTTTGGCGGTCTCTTCGGCGCTGGAGACAAGCGTGACGTCCTCGCCCATGACAAATGAGATGACGCCGGTCAGCAGTGGGTAGTGGGTGCAACCCAGGACCACAGTGTCCACTCCGGCGTCCTTAAGTGGCTCAAGGTATTCATTGGCGGCGGCCAGGAGATCCGGACCGGTGGTGATTCCGGCTTCCACGAAGTTCACGAACGCCGGGCAGGCCACGGATGTAATCGTCAGGTCCGGAGCGGCAGCGAACGTGTCTTCATAAGCCTTGGACTACAGTGGCCGAGGTTCCGATGACACCGATCCTGCCGGAACGGGTAGCAGAGACCGCCCGCCGGACTGCCGGTTGGATAACCTCGATGACAGGTATGCCATACCGGGCCGTATAGCGTTCCCTCGCATCACGGAGCACCGCGGCGGAGGCCGAGTTGCAGGCGATGGTCAGCAACTTCACCCCCCCTGAATCCACCAGCTCGTCCATAACGCCAAGCGCATTCGCCCGGACCTCGGCAATGGGAAGTGGACCATAAGGCCGTTTGCGGTGTCGCCCACATAGAGGATTGATTCGTTCGGGAGTTGGTCGATGATGGAACGCGCCACCGTCAATCCACCCACACCTGAGTCAAAAATGCCGATTGGCCGTGCCCCCCCTATGAGTTCCCCCCCGTTGCCGATGGGGGGGGCGTCATTGCCCAACGCGCCGTTTGTGGAACCCGATGATGAAGTCATAATTATTCGAGAATAAGGCTTCCCGTGGTGTGCGGCCATTACCTGTGCTCTCCGCCTCGTGTCTGATTTGTCACAGGGCAGTCGCATTTGTTTCAGGGCAGAAGCAGCAACCCGCCATCCGGATCAGGATTTCGCCTGCCTTGCGGCCATCATCGCCTGCACCAAAGACTCCTGGAGCCATGTAGTGAAGTTGTAGACAAGGGCCAGGTAACTCTCCACGTCTTCCGCCTGGCTCCAATCCTGCATGCTGTGGATGTGCTCGGCATCCGCTTCATCACGGATGTCCAGGCGTTCGGCCAGTACAAGCCGGACGTCGTTCAACGCCATCGACCAGCGGGTAGCGTCCTCCGGCGTCAGAACGAGCTCGTTCTTGTCCAGGCCTAAAGCTGCAGCCCTCAAGGCGCCGATCTTGTTTTCCCGCACAGAGCGTTCGGTGAGCTGGCGGAACTCCAGCGAGCCGCCGTCGTCGTCCTTCATGACGTTCGGCAGGAGACGCAACAGGCGCGGTCGCTGGGCTGCTTGACGTCCATATCCAAGCCGATCAGCGCTGCCAGCGGGTCTTCGTTTTCCCGGACATCCGATTCCAGCATGGAAATGACGTCGTCCAGCAATCCGCGCAGGAGGTCACGCTCCGCCGGCTCCAGGTATCCGCTGATGCCCTTGAGGCCGTACTTGAATGCCTTAGCCACGCTGGCGGCCGCCCTTTCCAGGTGTTTCGTTGCCGCTCGCGGCCTTTTCCACAGTGGCCCAGAGACCAAAACCGTGCATGGCCACCGCGTGCTGTTCCACTTGTTCCTTACTGCCGTGGGCCACAATGGACCGGCCCTTCTTATGGACCTCCATCATCAGCTTGTGGGCTTTGGACTCGGAGTAGCCGAAGTAACTCTGGAACACATAGCTCACGTAGCTCATCAGATTCACGGGATCATTCCAGATCACAAGGTTCCACGGGATATCAGGGGCTGTCAGGACATCGGTGACGATTGCTCTGCAGCTTTCGTCCGCTCATCGATGTCCGTGCCATACGCAACGCTAGCTCATCTGTCCATTCTATGGCGGCTCGCACTAGAGTGAATCCGTGAGTAGAGCCTCGTCGTGGGACCACCCCGCAACTTCCTTGTACACAGACCACTACGAACTGACCATGCTTCAGGCAGCCTTACACTCGGGCGCCGCGCACCGCCGCTCAGTGTTCGAAGCATTCGCCCGGCGGCTGCCGGACGGCCGTCGCTATGGCGTGGTGGGCGGCACGGGACGCCTGTTGGAAGGCATTGCCGACTTCCGGTTCGGCGATGACGAACTTGCCTTCCTCGAGCAGAACAAAGTGGTCAACCAAGAAACGCTGGACTACCTCGCCGACTACAAATTCAGCGGCGACATCTGGGGGGGCTACGCAGAAGGTGACGCCTACTTCCCCAACTCCCCCCATCCTCATCGTCGAATCGACCTTCGCCGAAGCCTGCATCCTGGAAACCTTCGTCCTCTCGGTCCTCAACCACGACAGCGCCATTGCTTCCGCGGCTTCAAGGATGACCTCGGCGGCCGGCACACGCCCCCTGCATCGAGATGGGTTCCCGGCGCACCCAGGAGGAATCAGCGACGGCGGCAGCCCGCGCCGCCGTGATTGCCGGCTTCGCCAGCACCTCCAATCTGGAAGCCGGACGGCGCTACGGCATCAAGACCGTCGGCACGGCAGCGCACTCCTTCACGCTCCTTCATGACACCGAGCGCGAGCCTTCGAGGCACAGATCGCCGCATTCGGTCCGGGCACTTCCCTGCTGGTGGATACCTATGACGTCGAGACGGCGGTGCGTACCGCCGTCGAGCTGGCCGGTGACAAACTCGGCGCAGTCCGGCTGGACTCCGGCGACCTCATTGCCCAGGCGCAGTGGGTACGCCAAATGCTGGATGACCTGGCAACGTCAACACCCGCATCGTGGTCACCTCGGACCTCGACGAATTCGCCATTGCGGCCCTCCAGTCCGCGCCCGTGGACTCCTACGGCGTTGGCACTTCCCTGGTCACCGGTTCCGGGGGGGCACCAACGGCCAGCATGGTGTACAAGCTGGTCAGCCGCACCAACGACGCCGGCGAATTCATCTCGGTTGCCAAGCCGCAAAAAACAAGGCCAGCGTGGGTGGACGCAAATACGCCCTCCGCAAGCTCAACGAACGAGGCCGGGCCACCCAGGAAATCGTTGGAATCGGCCACCGCCCCCCCGAAGACGACGGCAACGACCGCGTCCTGCTCCACCAGTTCGTCAAGAACGGCGAAGTGCTGCCCGGATGGACCGGACCTGAAGGCGTCATCCGTGCCCGTGAACGGCACGCGGCCACCATGGCCGAGCTGCCCGCCGTCGTGAACCGCCTGCAGCGCGGCGAGGCTGCCATCCCCCCCACCATCTACGAGGAGAACTGATGTCCAGGGCCTGATCATCGTCGATGTACAAAATGACTTCTGCGAGGGTGGAACGCTCGCAGTCGAAGGTGGCGCCGCCGTAGCAGGTGCCATCACCGAGTACGTGGACGCCAACCAGCAACACTTTGACCACATCGTGGCCACCCAGGATTGGCACATCGAGCCCGGCGACCACTTTTCAGACGACCCGGACATGGTTGACTCCTGGCCTCCGCACTGCAGGGCAAGGAGCAAAGGTGCAGAACTCCACGAAGACCTTGACCCCCCCGAGTACATCCAGGCGTACTTCCGAAAAGGACAGTTCACTGCGGCTTACTCAGGCTTCGAGGGAGTCCTGGCTCCTGAAGACGATGTCCCCCCCACCGGCGACCTGAAGGCAGGCACCGCCGTAGCGGAGGTCCTCGATGAAGACGCGATAGGGCTCGATGACTGGCTGCAGAGCCACGACGTCGAAGAAGTGGTGGTGGTAGGGCTGGCTACGGACTACTGCGTCAAGGCCACGGCACTGGATGCCGTCCAGGCCGGTTACACCACGACGGTCATCGCTGAACTCACAGCCGGAATCGCCGAGGATCTTTCGGGCGCCTACGACGAAATGGAAGCCGCCGGCGTCGAAGTCGAACGGGACTGAAACCGCACCTCTCAAGCTCAAAACCAGGGAGGGCGCCGCAACCGCGGCGCCCTCCCCTGGTTTTTGCTTTTTGCTGACTTTGAAGCCAGCTACTTCCTGCCGATGAACCAGTCCTGGAGCTTTCGCAGGCGCGCCTGCAGCTGCTCCTCGTTCGCCTGGGCCACAGCGGGACCCCCCACACACTTCACGAAGTTTGGTATGAACCACCCCCATGGGGGGGAGTGCCGGTGCGGGCGGACCAGGCGGCCACGTTCTTAGCCAGCTCGTTGCGCAAGTCCATCAGCATGCGGTGGTCAGGAACCGCAGGCGCAGCAGCAGCTGCCAAGGGCGACTGGCGCTTCTTGCGCGATTGCTGTTCGTGCTGGCGCTGACGCAACAACGTGCCTACCTGTTCGGCGTCGAGCAGTCCCGGGATTCCCAGGAAGTCCAGCTCTTCATCCGAACCGATATCGCACCCGTGCCGAACTCGCCGCCGTCGAAAAGGACACGGTCAAAGGAGGCCTGGGAGTCCAAGGCTTCAAACTTGCCCTTGGTGAGCTCGTCGGAGGCCTTGTCCTCGCGGTTGGCCTCCGCCATGAGGTTTTCTTCCGGGCTGAAGAGGCCGTCGTCGTCCTTTTCAGGGCGGTCCAAGGCGTGATCGCGCTCGGCCTCCATGGTGTTGGCCAGCACCATCAGCGGCGGTACGGACGGAAGGAATACCGACGCCGTCTCGCCCCCCCTCTTGCGGGCACGCACAAAGCGGCCCACGGCCTGAGCGAAGAAGAGCGGCGTTGAGGTTGAGGTGGCATAGACGCCCACCGATAGACGTGGAACGTCCACGCCTTCGGACACCATGCGGACAGCAACCATCCATCGCTGATCCCCCCGCGGAGAACTCCTCGATCTTGCTGGAAGCCTTGGAATCATCAGAGAGAATGACCGTGGGCGATTGGCCCGTTATTTTCTTCAGCTGACCGGCGTAGGCGCGTGCATCATCATGGTCCGTGGCAATCACCAGCCCGCCGGCGTCCGGCACGGTCCTCCGAACCTCGCCGAGCCGTTTGTCTGCGGCCGCCAGGACGGCAGGAATCCACTCACCCGTGGGGTTCAGGGCAGTCCGCCAGGCCTGCGAGGTGATGTCCTTGGTTACAGCCGCTTCCCCCCCCAGGGACGCCGCCATCTCGTCGCCGGCACTGGTGCGCCAGCGCATCTGCCTGAATAGGCCATAAAGAGGACAGGACGAACCACGTGGTCCCGCAGTGCGTTTCCGTAGCCGTAGGTGTAATCAGCCTTCGAACGGCGAATGCCGTCCCGGTCCTCGGCGTATTCGACGAAGGGAATTGGCGAGGTGTCCGAACGGAAAGGGGGTACCCGTCAGGGACAGGCGCCGTGCAGCAGGATCAAAGGCCTCCCGGAGGCCGTCTCCCCCACGAAAGCGCCTCGCCGCCGTGGTGGATTTCATCCAGGATCACCAAGGTGCGGGCCGCTTCGGTCTTCGCGCGATGCAACATGGGCTTGCTCGCTACCTGCGCGTACGTGACGGCAACACCCACGAATCCCCCGGCCGTGTTGGCCATCGGAGTTCTTAAAGTTGGGATCAATGGCAACTCCCACTTTTGCTGCGGCGTCTGCCACTGCCGCTTCAGGTGGTCAGTGGGCGCCACGATGGTGATGCGGTTGACCACACCGCTGTCCAGCAGGGTGGTGGCGATGCGCAGCGCAAAAGTGGTCTTACCAGCGCCGGGCGTTGCCACAGCGAGGAAGTCCTTCGGATTGCGGGTCATGTAGAGGTCAAGCGCCTCTTGCTGCCACGCACGGAGCTTGGGCGCCGTACCCCAGGCGGCGCGCTCCGGATACGCCGGAGGCAGGGATGGTCCACCAAAAAGTGTTTCTGTCATGCTGACTCCCCCGGCTCATGGCAGAGACGGTGTTCTCCGGCTTTCCGGGCACGCCAAAGCGGACCTTAGGCCGGTGAAGTTCAGAAAGGGCCGGAGTTCTCTTCCCACCCACTACTTGGAGTTGCCCGGGCCGCCGTTTTTTCCACCGTCATTGCCGGGGGGGCGGAGGCCTTCGTAAATCTCCTTGCACTCCGGGCAGACCGGGAACTTCTGGGGATCGCGCCCCCCCGCGTCCAGACTTTGCCGCACAGGGCAATGACGGGCTCGCCGGTCAGGGCCGACTCCATGATCTTTTCCTTGCGGACATAGTGCGAAAACCGCTCGCGTCGCCGGGCTCCACTTCCTGGCGCGTTTCTTCGCGCTCAATGGTGGCAGTGGACGTTCCGGCTCCGGAAAGCTCGCGCATGGGGGGGTCGTTTTCGAATGGATCCGGAGGAAGCGTAGTCATGCCAAACATCTTACCGTCTACAGGCCCTGCCACTCCGGCTTGTTGTCATAGGTGTGCCGATAATAATCGGCTAGTTTCAGCGATGACGCGGCCGCCTCATCCACCAAAATCGTGGCGTGCGGGTGCATCTGAAGGATGGAGGCCGCACAAATGGCAGCCACTGGGCCCTCCACGAAATCCCGGACAGCCTGGGCTTTCTGGGCCCCCGTTGCGACCAAGACCACATGCCGGGCATCCATGATGGTTCCGAGGCCCTGCGTGACTACATGGTGGGGGGGAACGTCATCGATGCTGTTGAAGAAACGGGCGTTGTCCTTCCGGGTCTGCTCGATCAGCGTCTTGATGCGCGTCCGGGATGCCAAAGATGAGCCAGGCTCATTGAAGCCGATATGCCCGTCTGTTCCTACGCCCAAAATCTGGAGATCGACTCCACCTACAGCCTTAATGGCGTCTTCGTAGCCTGGCATGCAGCCTCAAGATCCTCCGCCGCACCATCCGGCCCATGGACGTTCTCGGGCTTGATATTTACCCGGTTGGTGAACTCGCGCCGGATGACCTCGCGGTAGGACTCGGGATGTCCTGCTTGGAGCCCCCCCACATATTCATCCAAAGCGAACCCATGCGCCTCGCTGAAGTCCAATCCCCCCCCTGCCTCGTACCGCCTGGCCAATTCGTCGTAGATGGCAGCGGTGACGACCCCCCCGTCGCCAAGCCCAGGACTGCATTGGGCTTGCGGCGTACCAGCGCTTCGATGGCATCGGCTGCAAGCGCACCGATCTGCTTAGTGCCAGGGAGAATGACAACTTCCATCGTCACGGCCTTTCTTAGTTATGAGCTATCTGACAAAGACGTTATCCCATGTCCCACCTACGGGCACGGTTGTTACGCAGGCTAGCGGTTCACGCTGAGTTGGGCGAACATTTCCGGACCGCGCGCATCCAACCATTTTCCCCCCCCGAGCCGAACGCCAACCACGAAGAGGATGACACCGAGTAAAGGTCCAACAGCCAGGTTGATCCAACCGGCCTCAGTACCCCCCCGCTGAAGGCCTGGACAGCCACCAATGCAAGCTCCGGAACGAGCAGGAGGGCCAAAACGCCCATACCGACGGCTTGCACTGCCAGCGTCTGGGCGACATTTCCCGGCGGTTTCTTGAACGGACTGTCTCCCGGCAAAGGTACTGCGATGTTATAGCGGGCCGAAATCACCGATGAGAGCCCCCCCAGCCCGGTAAAGAGAGTTCCCAGCGACAACCCCAGAAGGTTGGGGGGGAGCCATTGCCAGTCCCCAGTGACGAAAAGTGGCCCAATAGTAAAAGCGAGCACCACTGGAAGTGAGATGGCCAAGCAGGCCAGGGCACGACCCAAGCGATCGTCAATGCCCTTGACGCCCGCCGCGAGGTGGAGCGCAAAAGCTGTGTTGTCATACGAGACATCGGCACAGATGGACCAAGCCATCATGAACGCTGTCAACGGTCCCAGGATCATGAGCAGGCCGTAGCTGCCACTCTGAGATCCGCTGAAGAAAAAGATGACGGGAAACAAGGGAACAATCACCAAAGAGGCCGCATACCTTGGATCCTTCATCCAATAGATCAAAGCCCTGGCAGCAACTGCGCCTGCAGGAGTCCCGGGAAGAAGGGCAAACAATCCGAGCTTTCCACCCTTCCTGGCGGAGCTCCGGAGTACGGGGGGGCGTCACCAAAGCACGCTGCAGCAGAAGATGCCAGCCCAGGAGGAGGCCGGCAATGGTTGCTGCGGAGATCAGAAATTTCAGCGCTGCGGCGCCGGTGTTGCCGGACTCCAGGTCTCCGCCCAAGGACCAGGCCGCACCCAGCGGCGTCCAGGACACAGTGCGGGCCAACAGGCAGGTAATCCGCACTGCCGCGAACGCCGTCCACAATTCCCACCATGATGGGCCCCAGCAGCATCAGCGGGATGAAGACAATAATGCTGCTCACGTCCTTGAAGCGTCGCGAGGAGGCAAGGCCGGCCGTCGCCGTCGTTACCACCTTGGACAGAACGATGCATGTAAGGGCACCCAGAATGGCACCCAAAAAGGCGCCGGCAGCAGCCGGAACGCTACGCCACCAGGTTCCCACCGTGCCCAAGGCGGCGAGCAAGGTAGCCAAACCCGGAATACCGATGAACCCCCCGCCAGAGCGAGTCCGGCCAGTAGTTGCCTCGGGGGAATCGCGAACGTGGTGAAGCGAGCGGGGTCCAACGTCATATCCGCAGCGGAAGCGAGGAGCGGAATAATGGCCCATCCAGCACCGTGGCCGCACCGCCCAGCACTACTACCGTGTGGGCAATCTCAGCATCAGCCCAACGCAAAGCAATGAGTCCGCCAATCAGAAGGGAAAGGACGCCCAAGGCATAGAGCAACCCGAGTGCCATCCCCACCAACTGCCATGGGCTGCGTTTGAATCCGTTAAGAAGCAGGCGCCACTTCAGGCTCAGAAGGTGCGCAACCATTCGAGCCCCCTCCGTCCGGTGTCCGCCGCCCACCAATTGCACAAACCGTTCTTCCAGGGTGGAGCCGTTCCGAACCTCATCCACAGATCCAGCCGCCAGCACCTACCGCCGGCAACCACGGCGACGTGGCTGCACATGCGCTGCACGAGGTCCATGACGTGGCTGGAAACGATGACAGTGCCGCCGGAAGCGACGTAACTCTCCAATATGCCACGGATGTTGGAGGCCGAGACGGGGGTCCACCGATTCAAAGGGCTCATCCAGGACAAGGAGGCGGGGGCGCATGAATCAGCGCAGAGGCCAAGGCGATCTTCTTGGTCATACCGGCCGAGTAATCAACAACCAAAGTGCCGGCGTCTGCCTGGAGATCAAGGGCGGCCAGCAATTCAGAAACCCGGGAACCCACAACATCACGATCCATGCCGCGGAGCAGTCCGGAATAGGTGACCAGCTGTTCGCCCGTCAGCCTGTCAAAAAGGCGCACGCCATCCGGCAGGACGCCCATAAGCTTCTTGGCTTCCAAGGGCCGGGCCCAAACATCAACGCCGTGGACCAGAGCCGTGCCAAAGTCGGGCCGCAACAGGCCGGTAGCCATGGACAGTGTAGTGGTCTTGCCGGCACCGTTGGGGGGGCCAACCATCCCGTAGAAGGAACCCGCGGGGGGGACCTCCAGGCTTACGCCATCGACGGCGATCTTCTCACCGAAACGCTTGGCCAGGCCGCGGATGGACAACGCGGCCAACGGCGCGCCCTCAGCCGGGCCACTGGCGGCCAGCGGGAGGGTGCCGTCCGGTAATTGGTTGACCGGCTGCGTGGCCGTAGCTTGTGGCGGCGTGGACGCTTGTGGCGGCGCGGAAGTGGGCGTGGGTTCATGGCGTGGTTCCGTCATGGACCCAGCTAGCCTTGCCAACACGAACCTGAGGAGGTCCTAGAAGCCGTGGCGGGGGGAACGGCCCGCTGGTACTGCGGAACCCACGGAATATCGTGGCCCAGTTCGTATGCAGCCCTGAGCCACCAGTGCGGATCCCGCAATGCAGCACGGGCCATGAAAACCGCATCCGCCCTGCCGTTCGCCACAATATCCTCCGCTTGCGTGGCACTCGTGAGCAAGCCCACCGCGCCGGTGGGGGGGACTCCGGCGTCATTCTTTACCTGCTGTGCAAATCCAGCCTGGTATCCGGGCACAGCCCTGATCTGCTGATGCGCTACTGCGCCGCCGCTGGAGACGTCCACAAGGTCAACGCCACGTTCGGCAGCAGCGCGGGCCAGGCGAACAGAAGCCTCGACGTCAACGCCGCCGTCAGCCCAGTCCGTCGCGGAAATGCGGAGCAGCAGCGGCATGGAGTCCGGAATGACTTCCCTGACCGCATCCACCACGGCGAGCATGAGCCGATTGCGCCCCCCCTCCTCATTTCCGCCCCCCCAGCCATCGGTCCGGGTGTTGATGAGCGGGCTTTGGAACTGGTGCAGGAGGTACCCGTGGGCTCCGTGGATTTCCACAGTGTCGAAACCCGCCGCAACTGCCCGGCTGGCAGCGGCGGCAAAGTCGGCCACCACGCATGGATATCCGCGTCGCTCATGGCTCCCGGTGCGGCGTAACCGTCAAACGGATCGCTGCTCGGCCCGGAGGTGGCCCATCCGCCGTCGGACTCCGGAACAGAGCCGGAGCGATCGGAAAATGGCCAATACGTAGATGCCTTGCGCCCGGCGTGGGCAAGTTGCGCCCCCCCTATTTTGGAATCGACGGCGCCGTGCCGGTGAACGAACGCCACTATGCGCTCCCATCCGGCCGCCTGCTCATCGGAGTACAAGCCAGCGTCCAAGGGCTGATTCTGCCTGCAGCGTTCACCGCCGCCGCCTCACTCAGGATGAGCGCGGCGCCGCCGGCTGCAAAAGAACCCAAGTGCATCAAGTGCCAGTCGTTGGGGGGGACGCCTTCGCCGGTCTCCGGGTGGCAGCTGTACTGGCACATGGGCGATACCCAACACGGTGGGGGGACGGTAAGCGAGCGCAGCTGAAGCGGAGTGAACAGCGCGGACGGCACTAGAAGAGAACCTCGCGAGCCTTGGCGCGCTTTTGCCACCCGTTCGTCCTGGGTTCCCACAACTTCGAAGAGCTCAAGGAGGCGCACGCGGGCGGTCTCACGCTCGGGACCGAAATTCCTGCCAATAAACGTGATGATGCGGTTGAAGGCGTCATCGATGTGGCCGCCGGAGACGTCAAGGTCGGCCACGGTCAACTGGGCCTGCACGTTGTCCGGCTCTTCGGCGGCGAGCTCGCGGAGGCTTTCGGCCTCGGGGGGGCCGAGAGCTGGTCCAATCTGGCCATCAGCTCAACCTGAGCCAAACCGGCCTTGGCGTCCGTGTCTGCCGGCTGTTCGAGGAGCGCCTGCTTGTAGGCTGCGGCGGCACCGGCGTAATCGCCGACCTCGATCGCGTCAATGGCTGCCTGATGGAGTGGCGGCAGTGGTGCGGGTTCCGCGTCCTCCCCCGGTGCGGCATCACCTATGCTGCCGGTGACCCCCGTTCGCTGCAGCAACCTTGAGAAGTTCCTCAACCAGGTTTCGGATCTGTTCGTCATCCGCTGGTCCTTGGAAGAGCGGGACGGGCTGCCCCTTGACCACGGCAACTGCTGTGGGAACAGCCTGAACTTGGAAGGCCTGTGCCAGTTGCGGGAAGGTGTCCACATCGGCGGCTGCAAGCACCAAGCGACCACCGTAAGTCTCAACGACACGTTCGGCGGCATCGAGGACGGCGGGTGACTCGGGCGCATAGCGCGACCAAAGAAGGAAAAGCACGGGGGGGATCTGTGCGGACAATTGCACCAGATCCTGAAAGTTTGATTCGGTTGCATCCACTCGAAGTGGTGCTTTGCCGGTTTCGCCCCCTTGGGGGGGCGTGCCATCCGCCGGCGATCCGCCTCTGCCG
>BBFS01000009.1 GCA_001313365.1 Paenarthrobacter nitroguajacolicus JCM 14115 | reverse complement strand
CTGCACGGCGCAGGCGCCGCGCGAGGCGGGCGGTAGAGGACGCACGGGAGACGCTCGCCGCGGCTGCCGGGGGCACATCCATCTGAGGTTATTTTCACCTCAGGCGGGACCGAAGCGGACAACCTGGCAGTCAAGGGGGTTGTATTGGGCCAGGCGGGACGAGAATCCGCGCCGCACGCGCATCCTCTGCTCCGCCGTCGAGCATCATGCGGTCATGGATACCGTGGAGTGGCTTGAAAAGCATGAAGGCGCGCACGTTGTATGGCTTCCCGTGGACGCTGACGGGAAGGTCCGGATGGACGTCATCAAGCACGAAATCGAACGGGAGCCCGAATCGGTAGCCTGATCACCGTCATGTGGGCCAACAATGAAGTAGGCACCATCCAGCCGGTTACGGAGATCGTGGAACTGGCGAAGCAGCATGGCATTCCGGTCCACTCCGACGCTGTCCAGGCGTTCGGTTCCGTTCCTGTGGATTTTCGTGGTTCCGGGCTCTCCGCAATGTCCGTCTCAGGGCACAAGCTTGGTGGTCCCGTAGGGGTTGGCGCCCTTTTCCTGGGGGGGAGGGCTGTGAAGCTGACGCCGGTGCAGCACGGGGGTGGCCAGGAGCGCGATGTACGGTCCGGGACGTTGGACACCCCCCCGCAATTGCTGCCTTTGCCGCAGCCGCCGAGGCTGTGACGGCAAACCTGGATCGTGAACGTGAACGCCTCAGCTCGTTGCGGGACCGCCTCATCCGCGGGGTACTCGAATTGATTCCCGACGCGGTGCTGAGGGGTGCTCCCGGGGGACGGTCGGCTGCCGGGAAACGCCCACTTCACCTTCCTGGTTGTGAAGGCGACTCACTGCTCTTTCTCCTGGACCTGGCAGGTGTTGAATCTTCTACGGGTTCGGCGTGCACCGCTGGTGTGCCCAGGCCATCACACGTCCTCCTGGCCATGGGCTTGGACGAGGATACTGCCCGCGGCGCCCAGCGATTTACCCTGGGCCACAGTTCCACCGAGGCGGATGTGGACGCGCTCCTGAAGGCACTTCCCGAGGCATGCCTCAGGGCCAGGCAGGCAGGAATGGCTGGTCATGAATCCAACATTCAGACAGCGGCGACGGTAGCCCGGCAAGCCCCCCCGGCAGAAACTTTGTAGAGACTCCTGCTAGCCAGGCACCAGTTCGTCCAGCGGTACTCCGGGATCCGTCAGTTTCGCTACATCTACCGGGACGCGGTTCGAAATCAATGCCTTGATGGGTTTCTGGACGCGGCTCTGGTTGACGCTCATTCCGGCCACTACATTGCCCTCCCTCAACCAGAAAGCAATGAAGCTGCCCTCATCCAACGAGCCGCGAATCACCGGTGGGATTCCGAATGTCAACGAGGGAAAGCCCGAGTACTCCATGCTCAGGCTGAACTGGTCCGTATAGAAGTAGGGCACCACATCCAATCTGGCGTCCTGGCCCATCATGGACTTTGCCGCCACTTTGCCGCCGTTGAGTGCGTTGGCCCAATGCTCGCTGCGATGGTGCTCGCCGGTAAAGGGATGCAGTGCGTTGGCGACGTCTCCGGCGGCAGCACATCCGGAGCGCTGGACCTCAGTCCGGCATCCACCAGTATTCCATTGCGTATTTCAAGCCCGGCGGCTTCGGCAAGTGCTGTGTCCGGTACGACGCGACGGCAACGATGACGACGTCAGCAGGCAGCATTTCGCCGGTATTGGTGCGAACCGCCGTCGCCTTGCCGTCCTGTCCATCAATCCCGACGGCGCTTGCCGGGAGACGGAAACTGACGCCTTGGTCTTCATGGAGACGTTGGAAGTATAGGCCGAGTTCAGGGCCGATAGCGGCACTCAAAGGTATGTCTTCCAGCCCCAGCAGCGTGACGTCGTTGCCGTACGTGCGGGCTGCAGCGGCCAGTTCCATACCGATCCATCCGGACCCGATCATGACCACCCTCCGTCCTCCGCCTTTCAGGAGGGACCGAAGTCGCAGGCTGTCATCCAGTGTCCGGAACGTCATGACTCCGTCAAGGTCTACGCCGGGAAGCGGGAGAGTACGAGGCCGGGCACCCGTAGCCAGAAGCAGTTTGGAGTAGCCGAGCGTCGGCCGTCGGCCAGAGTTACCTGATGTCCATCAGGGTAGATCCGGCTGACGGGGCTGCCAAGAAGAAGCTCGACGTCGTTCTCCCCCCCGTACCAGTCCCCCCCGGGTACTACGAGCAGAATCTGCGTCAGCTTTACCCAGGAGGAATTCTTTGGACAGGGGTGGGCGTATGTAGGGTGTCCGCTGCTCGGCGCCCACCACGGTGACGTCCCCTCCGTAGCCCTCGGCCCGGAGGGTTTTGGCCGCAGTAGCCCCCCCGGCGAGCCCGCCGCCCGCAATAACGATGTGTTCGTTTGCCATGTCAGCTCGATTCTAAAACCACTAGTTTTGACTTTAGAAGCAGGGGTGTGGCCAGTCAAGGGGTTTTAGGGCGGGCGTGGCACTACGGGCTAGAATGGATGGGCACGCCGACTCTTCCCAGCCGGATCAGTTGCTCCAAATCCCACAGACACAGAAAGCCAGCATGCGAGTACTTGCAGCAATGAGCGGCGGAGTAGACTCCGCCGTGGCCGCAGCCCGGGCCGTGGAGGCCGGACACGACGTCGTCGGAGTCCACCTTGCGTTGTCGCGCATGCCCGGCACCTGCGCACAGGAAGCAGGGGCTGCTGCACCATCGAAGACTCGCGCGATGCTTGGCGTGCCTGCGACGTCCTGGGCATTCCCTACTACGTGTGGGACTTCTCGGAGCGTTTCAAGGAAGATGTGGTCCAGGACTTCATTGATGAGTACGCTGCGGGCAGGACGCCCAACCCTTGCATGCGGTGTAACGAGCGGATCAAGTTCGCCGCCCTTCTGGAAAAGGCCATTGCGCTCGGCTTCGACGCCGTGTGCACCGGTCACTATGCCAAAGTCATCGAAGACGCCGACGGTAACCGTGAACTTCACCGCGCCGCCGATTGGGCCAAGGACCAGAGCTACGTTCTCGGTGTGCTGACCCACGAGCAACTCAAGCACTCCATGTTCCCGCTGGCCGACACCCCTTCCAAGGCTGAGGTGCGTGCGGAGGCCGAGCGTCGCGGGCTGTCCGTGGCCAACAAGCCGGACAGCCACGACATTTGCTTTATTTCCGACGGTGACACCCGCGGATGGTTGGCCGAGAAGATTGACATGACAACCGGCGACATCGTTGACGAAACCGGTGTCAAGGTTGGCGAACATCCCGGTGCCAACGCGTTCACGGTGGGGCAGCGGCGCGGCCTGAAGCTGGGCACCCCCCCCGCGGCAGACGGTAAGCCCCCCCGGTTCGTCCTGGAGATCCGCCCCCCAAGGAAAACAAGGTGGTCGTGGGACCGGCAGCCTGCTGGCGATCGACGAGATTCGCGGTATCAAGGTCTCCTGGGCCGGCGTGCCCATTTCCGAAGTCGCCACCGGCGCTGAGTTCGACTGCCACGCCCAGGTCCGGGCGCACGGCGATCCTGTTCCGGCAATCGCCCGTGTGGAATCCGTTGCTGACGAATCCGGAGTGGAGCGTGCCCAGATTGTTGTCACGCTGACGGATCCCTTGAGAGGCGTGGCCCCGGGCCAGACCGTCGTTCTCTACCAAGCAGCCGCGTCCTGGGGCAGGCAACCATTGACGCGGCCCGCTCACTCCAGCGGGAAGTCCTCTAGGAGCCGGCACCTTCCCGGCGAAACCTACTGGAAAGTAAATTTTGTGTCTCGAATCACAAAATGAAGGGTTCGCGGCCTTCGAAGTCTGATTGAATCGTGGAATCAAGAGTGCGCGCCGTCACAAATATCCCACGGCGGCGCGCCGAATCCATCGAACAGAAGGTTCACCAGATGGCACTGAACAAGAAGGCCCGGCACGGCGTTATCGCGCTGGCGGGCATTTCCGCGCTCGCCCTGACGGCATGCACGGGTCCCTCCGGCGGCGGTTCATCATCCGCCCCCCCGGCCGCCGCAGGCCCCCCCATCGCCTACGGCACTACTGACAAAGTCACGTCGCTGGATCCCGCCGGGTCCTATGACAACGGTTCGTTTATGGTGATGAACCAGGTCTACTCATTTCTCCTGAATTCGAAGCCCGGCGGTGCGGAGCCCGTTCCCGACCTCGCCGAATCGTCGTCGTTCACGGCGCCGTCGGAATACACCGTCAAGCTCAAGTCGGGGGGGCTCAAGTGGGCCAACGGGCACACTTTGGATTCCAAGGACGTCAAACACTCCTTCGATCGGCAGGTGGCAATCAACGATCCCGCCGGACCTGCCTCGCTGCTGACCAACATCGAAAGCGTAAGTACGCCCGATGCCACCACCGTGGTATTCAAGTTGAAGAACGCCAACGACCAAACGTTCAGCCAGATCCTCAGCAGCCCTGCCGCGCCGATCGTGGACGATGAAGTCTTCCCGGCCGACAAGATTCTTTCGGACGACGAGATCATCAAAGCGAACGCGTTCTACGGCCAGTACACGATTGACAGCTACAAGAAGAACGAACTGGTCAGCTTTAAGGCCCTCGCTGACTACCAAGCGTTCTTGGCAAGCCCGCCAATGATGCTGCCACCATCAAGTACTACGCCAGCCCCCACCAACCTGAAGCTGGAAATCCAGCAAGGTGCCATTGACGTTGCCTTCCGCAGCCTGAGCGCCACGGATATCGACGACCTGCGCAAGGACTCCAAGGTCAAGGTCCTCACCGGACCGGGTGGCGAGATCCGCTACATCACCTTCAACTTCGACACCATGCCGTACGGAACCAAGGCAGCCGGCGCAGACCCTGCGAAGGCACTCGCAGTTCGCCAGGCCGTGGCCAACCTCGTTGACCGCCAGGCTATCGCTGACCAGGTATACAAGGGCACCTACCTGCCCCTGTACTCCAACGTTCCGAGCGGATTCCTCGGCGCCAACGAGTCGTTCAAGGACGCCTATGGCGATGCCGGAAAGCCAAGCCTGGACAAGGCAAAGAAGGTCCTGACGGATGCCGGCATCACGGAACCCGTCGCACTGAACCTGCAGTACAACCCGGATCACTACGGCGGATCCTCCGGCGATGAATACGCCATGGTCAAGGAACAGCTGGAGAAGTCCGGTCTCTTCACCGTGAACCTGCAGTCCACAGAATGGGTCACTTACAGCAAGGCCAGCCGTGCCGACGAGTACCCGTTGTTCCAGTTTGGCTGGTTCCCGGACTTCAGCGATTCCGATAACTACCTGACGCCGTTCTTCCCGGAAGGCGGCTTCCTGAAGAACCATTACAACAATCCCGAAGTCAATGGCTGATCGCCAAGCAGCTGACGGATGCGGACAAGACCAGCCGCGAGGCTGCCATCAAGGATGTCCAGAACGCTTGGCCAAGGACATTTCCACCCTGCCCCCCTGCTCCAGCGCCCAGGTGGCGGTTGTCGGAAGCGGCGTGAATGGCGTCGAGAAGACACTGGACCCATCGTTCAAGTTCCGCCTCGGAGTAATTTCCAAGTAACCGCGCCTTTGTGAAGAAAGGGAGGCGGGACACTGATCCGGTGTCCCGCCTCCTTTGCTGACCACCCAGGTGGCCGGCTCGCATGAGACAACCCCCCCGCGCAATCCACGGGCAGGAAATGCAGGTAACAATGACAACACTTATTGAGGTTCCCGAGGCTGAGCCCGGCATCGTTGCTCCCAAGAGCAAGTCCAAAGCCGGGGGGAGGTTTGGGCAGATACATCGTGGTCAGGTTTTTCCTGATCATCCCCACCGTCTTCATCTTGGTGACTCTCGTCTTCTTCCTGATGCGGGTCATTGGAGACCCCATCACGGCATCGCAAGGCGGACGCTTGCCCCCGGACGTCCTGGCGCAGCGAATACAAGAGGCCGGCTACGATCGGCCCGTCCTGGTCCAGTACTTCGAATACCTGGGCCAACTCATCACCGGCGATTTTGGCAGCACCATCACCGACCGGCGGCCAGTGGTGGAAGTACTCACCACTTTCGGCGCAGCCACACTCGAGCTGTCGATCAACGCACTGATCGTCGCGCTTGCAGTCGGCATCCCCCCCTTCGGTCTCATTGCCGCACAGCACCGGGACAAGACTCCTGATGCGTTTCTGAGGTTCTTCGCCATCCTCTGCTACGCCACACCTGTTTTCTTCTCCGGGCTCCTCCTCAAACTGACGTTTTCCGTGTGGCTTGGATGGTTCCCCCCCGTAGCTGGTCGAGCCTCTACGCGAACGGAACTGACCATGAGCGGCCTGGCTGCACCGTCAGGCATCTACTGGCTGGACGCATTGCGCAGCGGCAACTTCGCAGCCCTGGGGGACATCGTGGCCCACGCGGTGCTCCCCCCCGCAGTAGCCCTCGGATTGTTGACCGCCGGCGTCTTCCTGCGACTGGTGCGCACCAACGTCATCGGCACGCTGGGCAAGGACTACGTTGAGGCCGGGCGTTCCCGCGGTGTCAGTGAGTTCCGCCTGGTGACCAAGCATGCCTACAAACCGGCACTGATTCCCATCATTACTGTCATGGGCCTGCAAATTGCCCTGATGCTGGGCGGCGCCATTCTGACCGAAACCACCTTTGAGTGGAAGGGCCTGGGCTATCAACTGGTGCAGTACCTGAACGCGCGCGACTTTGTGGCCGTCCAGGGAATCGTTGTATTGCTGGCCATCATTGTGGCCGTCACCAACTTCGTGGTGGATATTATTGCCGCACTCATCGACCCTCGAGTGAGGTACTGACCATGAGGACTTCCCCCCCATTGACGCGACCCAAGCAGCCCTTGTTCTCAAGGCTTCCCGTGGTAAGCCACTTGAAGAAAAGCGTCGGACTTCAGCGAGGCATGCTCATTGTGGGCGTTGTCCTCAGTGGACTCTTCATCCTTACGAGCATCTTTGCACCCCCTCCTTGCTCCCTATGGGTACTCCCAACTCAGCGACGCATCCGGTTCGTTTCCCACCCAGGAAGCTCCGAACTCCAAGCACCTGCTGGGAACAACTGTTGGCGGCTACGACGTCTTGTCACGGGTGGTTTGGGGGGGTTCCCAAACAGCGGTGACAGTCATCGTTGTGTCAGTGGCGATGTCCTTGTTCCTCGGTGTCGCCCTTGGTCTGCTCAGTGGATATTTCGGAGGGTGGCTGGACAGGATTCTGGTGGTAGTGGCGGATGCCATCTATGCGTTTCCTACCCTGCTCCTGGCAATCGTAATTTCCATCGTGATCAGCCGGGGACAATCCAGTTTCTGGGGGCGGCATCTTCTCTTGTGCTTTCTCCATCACGGTGGTCTTTGTCCCCCCCAGTACTTCCGGGTCATCCGGGCAGAGACCATTCGTCTCAAGGCCGAGCCGTTCGTCGAGTCGGCCAAAGTGCTCGGGGCTTCCAGCGTGCGCATCATTGGGAGGCACATTTTCAAGAACGCCACCCGGACCCTGCCGCTAATGTTCACCCTGAACGCTTCCGAGGCGATCCTGACGCTCGCCGGCCTGGGCTTCCTTGGCTTCGGCATCGAGCCACATCAGCCGCTGAATGGGGGGGTTTGACCTCAACAAGGCACTGGCGGACACTTCGTCCGGTATTTGGTGGACGGGCGTCTTCCCCGGGATCGCGATCGTACTCACGGTCCTGGGGCTGACCCTCGTGGGCGAGAGCATCAACGACCTCAATGACCCCCGGATCCGTGGACGCAAACGCGCGGGCAGGACGCCAACACCAACAACGGCAGGAACGCTTCAAACCCGACAGAGGCAGGCAAGCCATGACCACCAACTTGGGAAATGAGTCAGATCACTTCAGCACCGAGCCGCCTGTACTAACCATCGATCGGCTCCAAGTCACCTTCGCCACTGATGGCGGGGGGGACGTTCACGCTGTAAGGGACGTCAGCCTGGAAGTTGGAGCCGGTGAAGTAGTGGCCATCGTAGGGGGGGAATCGGGTTCCGGCAAAACCGTGACAGCCAAAACCATCCTGGGCTTGCTTCCGGAAACTGCCATCAGCTCCGGTGCCGTAGTGATCAACGGTAACAACGTCATCAGCGTCAGCAAATCGACGCTTCGCAAAATCCGTGGCCGGGATGTTGCAATGGTGTTCCAAGAGCCTTCCACGGCCCTGAACCCGGTCTTCACCGTGGGCTGGCAGATTGCCGAAGGTATCCGGGCACACGCCTCGGACGGCCGTCGCATCTCCGCCAAGGAAGCCAAGCACCGGGCAACCGAGGCGCTCCGCAAGGTGGGCATCCCGGATCCTGAGACGCGGGTCAACTACTACCCGCACCAGTTCTCAGGTGGTCAGAAGCAACGCGTGGTAATCGCTGCGGCCTTGGCCCTCAACCCGGGACTGATCGTGGCGGATGAGCCCACCACCGCGCTGGATGTTACAGTCCAGGCTGAAATCCTGCAGCTCCTCCGCGACCTGAGGGACAACTATGGCACCTCAATTGTGCTCATCACGCACAACATGGGTGTAGTGGCAGATTTGGCCGACCGCGTTGTGGTCATGTACCAGGCGACGTTGTGGAGGAGGCTCCTTCACGGGTCCTGTTTGCCGAACCCCCCCGGCAGGAGTACACCAGGAAACTGCTGGCCGCAGTACCGCACCTCGGACGAAACTCGGCCTCCGAGGGTGCCCGTGGCCGGCTCCACCAGGGAGGCAAAATCCTGGTGGAAGCAAAGAACCTCACCATCGAATACCCCCCCGGCCGTTTCGGCAGGCACGGGTTCAAGGCCGTGGACGACGTCAGCTTTACGGTCTCGGAGAATGAGGTTTTCGGACTGGTCGGTGAATCCGGTTCCGGAAAATCCACCATTGGACGGGCCATAGCAGGCCTGACCCGAACCACCGGAGGCAGCCTGAAGGTTCTTGGGTACGAGATGCTGGACTTCAAAGAGCGTACCTTCCGTCCGCTCCGTAAGGAGATCGGCTTCGTTTTCCAGGATCCGGCGGCGTCCTTCAATCCGCACCTCACCATCGGCGAGTGCGTCGCAGAACCGCTGCTTATCCACACCAAGCCCAGTGCCGCTGAGGCGAGGAAAAAGGTAGGTGAGCTGCTCGAATCAGTCCAGCTGCCGGCGTCGTACGCGGAGCGCTACCCGCACGAGCTGTCCGGTGGGCAGCGGCAGCGCGCATCCTTGGCGAGGTCGCTGGCACTCAACCCGCGCCTCCTGATCGCCGACGAACCCACCTCCGCCTTGGATGTCTCGGTGCAGGCCAAAGTGTTGGACCTGTTCAAGGACATACAGGAGCAGTACGGTTTCGCGGCTCTGTTCATCAGCCACGACCTCGCAGTAGTGGACATGTTGTCCCACTGGGTTGGCGTGCTGTACAAAGGCCAGTTGGTGGAGCAGGGGGATCGGAAACCATGTGATGGGCTCACCGCAGCATGAGTACACCAAGAGGCTCATCGCCTCGCTGCCGGTGCCGGACCCCCCCGACGAACAAGCACGACGGCGGGAAGCGCACCGCACTCTGCTGGGCGGCTAGATTGTTGCTTGGCGACTAGACCGTCCCCCCCGGGAAATCCACGCAACGTAGAGAAGGTACGCCCCCCCCACCGTGGCGGGCGTACCTTCTCCGCGTTACGGGATACGACAATAGCTGAGGCCATGGTTGCTGTAACGTGCCTGTCCTGGCCCGCAGGTAACACCCGCGGCTGGACCGCCCCCCCACACCATAGACTGGGGTGCATGACCGAGCAGAACAACGCCCTTCCTGATGACGCCGATTCCTTCAACCCGGCAGCGAGCTCCCTGGCCGGCCAAGTGGACCGTGCAGTCATGGACGAGCTGTTGTCCATCCGGTCCAGCATCGACAACATCGACGCAACACTTGTCTTCCTGCTCGCGGAACGCTTCAAGGCCACCCAGAAGGTAGGAATCCTAAAGGCCACCCACAAGCTTCCCGCCGGAGATCCGGGCCGCGAATCGGCCCAGATCGCCCGCTTGCGACGGCTGGCCGAGGATGCGCACCTTGATCCAGCCTTCGCAGAGAAATTCCTCAACTTCATCATCAGCGAAGTGATCCGCCATCACGAGGCAATTGCCGAGGATCACCAGATTTCCAGCCAGCAGGCCTGAGCCGTGGCGGAAATGGCTAATCTGCGCGCCAGCGCCACCGCAATGGGCCCGTGGCCCGGAAGCGACCCCGCGGAAGCAAACCGGATCATTCGGGGGGGCGAATTGGGCGACCCCCCACCTTCCTTTCCTGCCCGAGTTGCCTGATCGAGGGGGGGTGGGCTCGGATGCTGTCGGGAGGACCGGCTCACTGTTGGTCGACCTGGCAATCGACGTCCAACCGCACGGCTGGCGTCTGGTGGACAAGCCCGGGAAGGATGCCCGGCGCGCCCGCTCTGCGCTCTCGACCGACCTCAATATATTGGCCGACATAGCTGGTGCCGAGGATGTCGCTGCAACGGAGTTCAAAATCCAGCTGTTGGGCCCCATGAGCCTTGCTGCCAATCTTTACCTGCACAACGGCGAACGGGCACTTCTGGATTATGGCGCCCGCAGGGATATTGCGGAATCCTTGGCCATCGGCATCGCAGAGCACCTCAGCCGCATCGCCTCGGCTGTCCCGGGTGCCCGGTTGGTGGTTCAAATTGACGAGCCGGACATCGCCTCCGTCACGGCCGGCACGATCCCGACGGCGAGTGGCTACCGAACATTGCGGTCCATATCCGGCGAGGAAGTGACAGGCGCGTGGCGAGTGGTGATCGACGCTCTCAAGAGTGCGGGAGTCGTCGAGGCCGTGGTCTCAGTACCGGAAATCGAAGCGCCCATCGAGCGAATCCTGGCAGCGGGAGCCGACGGCGTCGCGGTGCCCCTGAAAGCCCTGACGACACGCCAATGGGAGCAGCTGGCTGTAGCAGTGGAGGACGGAAAACGCCTGTGGGCGGGCGCACTGTCAACAGGCGAGCCACAGGCGCAACTGCCACGCACCGCCGAGGTTGTTGAAAGCATCGCGAAGCCGTGGCGGCAGCTCGGGCTTCCTGCCTCGGGCTTGGCGGGACTCCGGGTTACTCCCTCTACGGGGCTGGCTGACTTCAAGCCTTCAAGGGCCAAGGCTGTGCTATCTAAACTGACCCAAGTGGCAGACGGACTGGACCAGCTGGCTCAGGGCTAACTGCGAAGGCGTCAGATTCTCTCTTCCCAGCGGTCTGGTTCCGCATAGCGGGGGAGAGAGGTACCGGGGGGGCAGCTCCTGGCAGATATGGTGCCAAGCGGTAGTCAAACCGTCCTGCGTATACAAGGACCAAGCCGATCTGGGGGGGCTGGATGACTTTGACTTGGATGCGGTGCTTGCGCTCTGTGCTGTCCCACCACTGCTCCGCGTAGGCACGCGCATCAAGTGCGTTCGGCAATGGTACTCGCAAGGGGCCAAGGAATAGTCTGCTTGCTTTGGACACGCCACGAAGGCGGCCCTCAGCGGTGACGCTGACATCCAGGTCCGTGACAAGACGGCGAAAACGCCCCACATGGTCCACCAAATGGGCATTTCGATGGTCGGAGCCAGTCAGGACCGCGCTCGTCGTATCGTGGAACAGCCGTGTACCCGAAGGGAAATAGATCTCCCGACGGGCCGTCAGGGCCGGTCGTCCGAAAGGATCCAGATGGGCGTGGTTTTCGATCCGGAACGGAATGCCCTCACCGTAATCAGGAAAGAAAGCTTCCTCGCTCCCCCCCGTCAGGGCGAGCAGTGGCCGCAACCACTTTTGACGGCACCCGACAACGTCAAAGACTCCCTCTCCGATTCCATACGATCCGGAGCCGGCAGCCAACGAAAAATACTCCTGTAGCTCCGGGGTTAGCCGGCTGAACTCGTCGCCGAGTGCCAGCTGGTAGATGGGGGTATTCATTGCGGTCCTTCCTTGTACGTGGAACTAAACCTTGGAACTAGAGCCTCCCGGCTGCTTTGAGCCGTATGTAGGTGTCAGCGAGTAAGGGAGGAACATCGTGGGGTTCGGCGTCAACCACTTCGGCTCCGAGTTGCCGGAGTTGCGCCGTCACCGCGGAACGCTCCAACAATGCGCGCTCGGCGGCGGCTGCACGGAAAACCTGGCTGGCCGTCGTTCTTTCTTCTTTCATGGCAGACAGCAGGGGATCCCGGACCGATGCCACCACCACAACGTGTTGGCGCGACAATTGCGCCACAGTGGGGGAGGAGCCCCCCCTCTTCGGGGGGGCGCCGCCGTCGAGCGCTGTCAAGAGGACCACCATGGATCGGTGCGCCGAAACTGCCCGTACCTGAGCCGGAACCTGCTGCCAATCGAGTTCGATCAGTTCAGCTTCCAAGGGGGGCCATGGCTTGGACGAGTTGACCCAGCAGATTGCCTTTTGAGGCCGATTCAACGCGTGCGCGAATTCGCCGATCGTAAGCGAGGAAGTCCACGCGGTCGCCTCCGCGCTCGGCCAGCACCGCGAGCAGCAGCGCCGCCTCAATTCCGGTGTCGAGCCGCGGTTCATCCTCGATTCGGGCGGCTGCTGTGCGTGAAGTGTCAAGCACGATGACCACGCGCCGGTCGCGCTCCGGGCGCCACGTCCGTACCACCACTGAAGTCCGCCGCGCGGTGGCCCGCCAGTCGATGGACCGGACATCGTCACCGCGGACGTAGTCCCGCAGTGAGTCGAATTCGGTGCCGGCCCCACGGATCTGTACGGCGGCCCTGCCATCCAACTCCCTAAGCTTCCGGAGTTTGGAAGGGAGATGACGTTTTGAATGGAACGGGGGGGAGGACCCGCAGTTGGCCAGGCAGGGCGCGGGTCCGCTGCCTTGCGGCCAAACCCATGGGGCCGAACGATCGGATGGTCACGTGGGGGGCTTTTGAGGTCGCCGCGACGACGAGGAACCAGGGTCACGGTCATGCGGCGACGCTCTCCGGACGGGACTACCAAGGACTGTGCAGCGTTCACTGCGCCGGCGGAGGGCTGCCACGTGTCTCTTACCTCGCGCGCAGCTTGCGCCGCGTGCCATTGGTGACAGTGACAACGGAGTCCGTCTCGCCCTCAAGCGTCACGTTTCCAGGTTGCCTGCGTTCCAGGGCAAGCCTCGCGGGCGAGGCTGCCAAGACAAGATCCGCAACCAGTAAGAGCAGCAGCCCCCCCACGGCCACGAACAGGACGGTGCTCCACGCGGGAAAAACCACCAAGGGCACCAAACCCAGAAGGGCCAGCAACACGAAACGACCCGTAATGGCCACTCAAACCCCCCCCTCGGCCAATGCCGGTCGGAAGATCACCGCGGCACCGGGACGGACGCCAGGATACTGCCCAGGACGTCGTCCACTTGGATGCCGTCCATTTGAGCCTCCGGACGCAGACCCACCCTGTGCCTCAGGCACGGCAACGACAAAGCCTTGACATCGTCCGGAGTCACGAAAGACCTGCCGGACAACCATGCCCATGCCTTTGAAGTGTTGAGAAGGGCGGTGGCTCCACGGGGAGAAACGCCGAGTTGGAAAGAAGGAGCAGACCGCGTTGCGCGCACCACGTCAACTATGTACGCGAGGATTTCCGGAGCCACGGCCACTTGCGCGACAGCCGCTTGGGCACTGGAAAGCTCGACGGCGCCCGCCACGGGCCGTACGCCGGCTGCAGACAGGTTCCGGGGATCAAAGCCGTTGGCGTGGCGACGGATGACCTCGATCTCCTCTGCCCGTCCAGGTAGTGGCATGGTCAGCTTGAGGAGGAACCGATCCAGTTGTGCTTCCGGCAAGGGGTAGGTGCCTTCGTATTCCACCGGGTTCTGGGTTGCCGCCACAATGAACGGGCTTGGAAGCGGACGCGACACACCATCCACCGAAACCTGGCGTTCCTCCATTGCTTCCAGGAGCGAGGCCTGGGTCTTGGGCGGGGTCCGGTTGATCTCATCGGCCAGCATAATGTTGGTGAAAACCGGTCCCTCGCGGAAAGTGAACTCAGAGGTGTGCGAGTCATATACCAGTGAACCCGTGACGTCGCCGGGCATGAGGTCCGGAGTGAACTGGACGCGCTTTGTGTCCAGGCTCAGCGCGGTGGACAACGCCCTGACCAACAGGGTCTTGGCTACACCGGGTACACCTTCGAGGAGAACATGTCCGCCACAGAGCAGGGCGATCAGCATACCCGTTACGGTGGGGTCCTGACCGACCACGGCCTTGCCCACCTCTGCCCTGACATTCAGCAGTGACTGCCGCGCCGGATCCTCACCGGGCCGGCGCTGTCCGTTTTCTGCGGGTCCGGTTGCCCGAGGCGCACCCTGCCGGGTAGCACCCTGCGGGCTGGCGTCTTGCTGGGGGGGTGCATTGGGCTGCAGAACATCCGGGCGAGGCGTCGTACCTCCCGCGGAGTGGCTGTTGCTGTCCGTATAGCTGTTTGGCTGGCTGCTCATCGGGCGGTCGCCTCCTGTTCGATTCGTTCGATTTGTTGTGCCCACTGCACCAGTTGTCCTTCGCTTTCCGGCATGAAGTCGATCAGGACAAATCGGACTTCCTGGGTTGATTGCGCCGCATGGCGGGCTGTTGCGTCGACTATTGCTTCGGCGGTGGTGTCAGCGTCGAGGTTGAAGTGCCGGGCCAACCGTGAAAGGGTTCCTGCCCTCAAGTTGTTGGCTGCCCGCCCCCCCACAGCCCGTGAATCCTGGTAAAGGCGTGCCCGGCCTTCTGCTGTTTCGACGGCCTTGACCACCACGGGCAGCGGCTCGAATACAAGAGGGCCCATGCGCCGGCCCCGCCAAGCGATGGCCAACAGGCTACCAAGCCCAGCCACGGTCCGGCGAAGGCCAGCCATCGCGGTGCCAGCTCGTTCAGTGTGGGGGTTTGAATTGGAGGCGGAGATATCGCCGACGCCCGGGATGTACCACACGAGGTCCGCGTTGTTTCCCAATGTACGCAGGGCAAGGGCAGCATTGCCCTCCAAGGCAAGGTGTTGATTGTCCATGAGTTCCCTACTGCCCAGGACGATGACCCGCCCATGGGCTGATGCCGCATACAAGCCTGGTCCGTCCTCGCGGGTGGGATAACAAACCACGGGCCCGGACAGGACAGATCCTTGTGCGGACACCCGGCCCGCCGCCCTGGCATCTTCCTGTTCACATCCGGGTTCGATCACCTGTGTTGCTTCTGGAACCACACCGCCGGGCCGGATCCCCTGGTTCAGGCCATTGAGTGTCCTCAGCCGTGGAGCAACTACCACAACGCGGTCTGCTGCGGCAGTGATCTCCTCCAGTTGGGACCGGTCAAGAAAGCCCTGCGCGTCAAAGAGGAGAACCGTGGCTTCGTCCTTGGCTGACAACGTATCCATAGTGTCTTCAAACGTGTCTGTCGGAGTGACGGAAACTCCGTGGCGTGCGAGGATTTCGGCTGCAGCCATGGCGCCGTCCGGCGCTGGATTCCGTGCGGAGAGCCGCCGGGAATCAGTTGCGCCGGAGACGCTGTTGATGGCAAGGAAAGTGACCAAGCCTGCAAGCAGGGTGCCGAGGGCAATCCATACCAGGTGTTTCCGGAACCAGGTGAAACGTTGACCCGCGGGAAGTCCTTCGGCAGCGGCATTGTCGGTACCAGGGTGCTATCTTCCAAGATGGTGGTCATCGTGGTACCGCGAATCCGGCGTGGGCTTGTCCTGTGAAGTCGGGCTTCAGCTCAAGAAGATCAGCGTCCAGCTGGCGGACGGACTCATAGTCCGCCCGTGTTGCGGCTTGTTCGCCGTACCGCACTGCGTCGAAAACACCCGCAGCGGCGAGCAGCCTGACTTGGGCCGAACCAAAAACCTGGCCCAGTTGACCGGCTGCTTCGTCTGCCGTCCTGCCCGCTCGAGCATCAATGATGTCCCGTTCTTCGGCAGATCGGACAAGAGCGCGAAATTGATCGACGACGGCGGCCGGCCAGTTGCCACTGTCGGCTGCAGTCGCCGCCCTGCTTCGGTAGCCCCCGGCGTCGACGCTCTGGTCTTCTCCATAGAGATCTCCGGGTTCTTTCCGTCGTCGGGAGTTGAGTCTCGGCCGAACGACGACGACGGCAGCGATGATGAGTGCCAGCGCCAAAACCACAATCAACGGGACAGCAAGGTTGGGTCCGGTGCCAGGTCCATCACCTTCCAACGATGCCAGCCAGTCCAGGAAATCCCGCCACAACTGGTCCAGCCAGCCGGGCCTTGCATCCGGATATCGGGGGGGATTCGATAGCTCCTCAGCAGCCCAACGCCGGGCTTCGTCACGGTCCGGTTCCACCGGTGGTTCCATGAATGCCAACGGTGCAATGTCAATGGCGGCGACCTTCATGCGGGAGGCCGCTGCCCGGGGGGGAGCGGAAGGAAACTGCCCGCCATCAGGTGGCCAGGTGGTGTTTCGTGTCAACGTGGATGGCCCACCGGGAATACCGTCAGGATCGGAACCAGTTTCCATGAGCCGCATCAATTCAACATCCAGGCCATCGCGACGCATCCGAAGATCCATGTAGATCAAGCCCGACACGGACGCTTGAAAGGCGAATGTCACGGACCCCACCAACGCCCCAATCGCAGTGGAGATGACAGTGGTCAGAACCAACGTTGAGGTCATCGAGTCGGGATCAGGGTGGGGTGCAACTACTCCACCAATGGCCGCGGAGGCCAAGGACACAGGAATTTGGACGATCTGCGCGATGATTCCCACCATGATGGCTACCACCAGGGTGATGCCGAAGATCCGCCACCAATTGTTCTTCGTCAATCGCCAGGATCGGAGCAATCCTTGGAAAACGCCGGTCTTCTCCACCACGATGGCGGCGGGAGCCAGCATTAACTTCAGGCCGATCCAAACGAAGGCCACAAAGGAACCCAGGCCCAAGGGCAGGACGATAAGCAGGGCGCGGGTCCCATGGCAGTGAATAACAAGATCGCTACCCCCCCGATCACTGCGGCAGCTACGAGCAGGCCGCCCAGCGTCAGCAGCGCGGCAACGCCGAGGAGCGGCAGGATTCCCGGGCCCGCAAGCTTCCACATTTGCTTGAAGCCAGTCCGGCGGTTGAGAACCGAGCGGGAGACCGGGACAACCAGAACTCCTTGGAGGACAGAACCCAGGAAACCGATCAGCACGGAAACGCCCAGGGTGCCGGCCATGAAAGCGAGGAACGGGCCCATCGCATCGGCCAACTCTGCTTCTGAACTGACAGATTCAAGGGAAGTCGACAGCTGGAACATCCCAACGGTGACGATGCCGATGAAGACTGCTCCAATGGCTTGGACAATCAGGCGGAACCAAACATCGAGGCAGCATTGCGGCGGATTGTTTGGAAGGAGCCATCCAGAATCTCGCCGAACTGCAGCGGACGCAGGGGGGGAATGACTCCTGGCTTTGGGGGCGCGACGTAGAGGGGGGGCTGCCCATACGGAGGCCCTGGGGGGGGCCATCCCGGAGCAGCTTGGCTTGGATGGTTCTGCCCGCTGCTCTGCGGTGGCGCCCAGCCCGGAGGGCCTCCCCATTGTGGTTGGTTTCCCCCCACTGCGGTTGATTTCCCCCCCATTGCGGCTGGTTTCCCCCCCATGCGGCTGACCGCCCGGCGGATTCTGGCCGTGCTCTGGTTGTGACACGATTCCCTCCCCCATAAGATCCGGCCCGCCGACTCCCGACGTCCCCCCCACACGGACCTTCGCACCCAGCCTATAGTCCCGCCGTCGTCCCCTCATAGCCTGTAGCCCATGCTGCCACCGGGGGGGCGCACAACGGCAGGGTGCAGTACGGTGGAAGTGCCTTAGGGGGGGCGCCATGCCGTGCGCCGCGCCCAACGGGACAAAGACTTGGTGATAAGGGAATATATAACTATGAAGGCACGCATTCTGGTAGTTGACGACGACGAAGCACTCGCAGAGATGATTGGAATCGTTCTGCGCAACGATGGCTTCGAGCCGGTGTTCTGCGCAGACGGCGGCCAGGCTTTGGAGGTCTTCCGCTCCTCAAAGCCGGATCTGGTGCTGCTGGACCTGATGTTGCCGGGCTCGGATGGCATTGAGGTTTGCCGGCAGATCCGTGGCGAGTCGGATGTACCCATCGTCATGCTCACCGCCAAGTCCGATACTTCAGACGTTGTTCGCGGCCTTGAATCCGGCGCCGATGATTACGTGCCCAAGCCGTTCAAGCCTGCTGAACTTGTAGCACGCGTCCGGGCCCGGTTGCGGCCGGGTGACCAGAAGGCCCCCCCGAGACCTTGCGTATCGCAGACGTGACCATCGACGTCGCCGGTCATTTGGTGACCCGTGGCGGCGAGCGGATCTCCTTGACGCCCCCTGGAGTTTGATCTTTTGGTAGCGCTGGCACGCAAGCCGTGGCAAGTATTCACCCGCGAATTGCTTCTCGAGCAGGTATGGGGGGGATACCGCCACGCGGCTGACACCCGGCTGGTCAATGTTCACGTCCAGCGTCTGCGCTCAAAGATTGAACGTGATCCGGAAGCGCCCGAGGTCGTTTTGACGGTGCGTGGTGTCGGATATAAAGCAGGTTCCTGAGTCCCCGGTCGGCAAGACCGGCGGGGGGGCAGGCGGGGGGGTCCGGGCCCCAAAACTCCCGATCCGGCCGGTGTCCAGCAGGTGACCCCGGCTGAGTCTGAGACCCCGGAAACGTCCCCTGAGCAACCCGATACGTCCCCTGATCAGTCCGCTCGCGAGGCCAGGACCTTACCTGGTCCTGTCCCGGGCGCGGATCTGGACACGGCGGGGGGGATTGATCCTGGTCCTTCGGGTTTCGCGACTCGTCGCCATTGGCGTGCGGCAAATAAGACAGGGCTGCGCTTCGTTTGGCGTTCCTTGTTGAGGCGATGGCGGCGGTCGTTGGAGTTCCGCACGGTCCTGACCACATTGCTGCTCGCTGTAACGTCGTTCGCTATTGTTGGCGCGTACCTGTCCAACCAAATCGCCAACAACCTCTTCCAGGAGAGGCTGGCACAGGCGGAATCCGAGTCGCGCTTTAACGTCAAGCAAGTCCAGGACACGTTCGACGGCGCCCAAGTCACCGACCAGTCAAGCGTCATCACCTTGGTCTATGACACCTTGACAGCCGTGGAAGGCCGGGGGGGCTCGGTCATCCAGCGTAGGTATGTCTTCGAAGCTGCTCCGGAACAAACCAAACCACGTAACCGTTGGGTTGAATCGCGCGCTTCGGACCAGCTGACGGTTCGCGTCATTCCTCCCGAGCTGCGTAAGGCTGTTCAAAGCGGTGGCAAGCAGCAATTCTGGGCCTCCACGCAGTTTCCGGTGGGGGAACGAGGACAGGCCCGGTATCGCCGTCGGAAACATGGTCACGTTCAACGGAACGGCTTACGAGCTATACCTGATCTACGACCTCAATACCGCCCAGCAAACACTGGACGAGATTCAGAACGTACTGTGGGCAGGCGGTGCGGCTCTCGTCCTCATGATCGGTGCCATTGCCTGGTACGTGACCCGTAACGTAGTCAGTCCGGTCAGCCATGCTGCCGTCGTCTCGGAAAAGCTTGCTGCCGGCCAACTACAAGAACGAATGGTGGTTAAGGGAGAAGACGAAGTGGCGAGATTGGGCGCTTCCTTCAACACATGGCCGCAAGCCTCCAGGAACAGATCACCCAGTTGGCCACGTTGTCGCAGATGCAACAGCGCTTTGTCTCTGATGTTTCCCACGAACTGCGTACCCCCGCTCACCACGGTACGAATGGCGGCCGAAGTCCTGTTCGATGCGCGGGACGATTTCGATCCCATGAACAAGAGATCGGCGGAGTTGCTGTACCACCAGGTTGAGCGCTTTCAATCGCTGCTTTCGGACCTGCTGGAGATTTCACGATTCGACGCTGGCGCCGCCGTGCTGGATGCAGAACCGCAGGACATTTTCCAAGTGATCTCGCACGTTATGGAAGGTGCCGCACCGGTGGCCGCGGAGTACGGCTCGGAAGTCCGGCTGAACGCCCGGCAAAAGAGCATCATCGTGGAGATGGACTCCCGCAGGATCGACCGCATTCTCCGCAACTTGCTGCTCAATGCCCTCGAACACGGTGAAGGCAAGCCTGTCCATATATCTGTCGCTGCCAATCATGAAGCTGTAGCGGTGTCAGTAAGGGACCACGGCATCGGAATGACCCAGGCTGAGGCTGCAGGGTCTTCGACCGCTTCTGGCGGGCAGATCCTGCACGCGCCAGGACCACCGGAGGAAGTGGCTTGGGCCTTTCCATCGCAGCCGAGGACACCAAGCTTCATAACGGTTGGCTTCAGGCTGGGGGGGCCGAAAGGGTTCCGGTTCCAACTTCCGACTGACGCTTCCACTGCGGCAAGGAGGCACCATTGTGAAGTCTCCGCTTCAGCTGGAACCTGCGGACATAGGATTCCCCCCCGGGGGCGGCAAGCGAACGGCAAATGCTGGTACTGGGCCAGGATTCCGGCGAGACTCCGCAGCCGACTCCCTCTGTCGGCGGGATGCCGGCGCCTGATGACGATGGAACAGGGGAGAAGTCGTGAGAACGTTGCGTCCCGGGCGTACCAGGGCAATCGTCGCGCTGCTGGTTGTGCTGATGGTCATGCTGGCTTCCTGCGCGCAGATTCCACGCTCCGGCCCCCGTCGGCAAGAGCAAAGACGAAGGCGCCGGTAACCCCCCCAACGCGCCGGTATTTTTCCCTGCTGCACCGCGCGCCGGTTCCAGTCCGGAGACTGTGATCGAGGATTTCTACATGGCTGGCAGCGGCTACGAGGATGACTATCCCGTGGCTCGTCAGTACCTGACGCAAGCGCAGTCTGTAACGTGGAAACCGGACAAACGTGCGATCGTTTTCCGCGAGGCACAGGTAGTCAAAGCAGCGGGTGAAAACGAATACCTCTACGAACTCGATCTCGCATATTCGGTGGATGCAGACGGCGTTGCGACCCAGTTCCCGCCGGGTACCAAAGAGACCATTCCACTAACGCTTGAGCAGGTGGAAGGCGAATGGCGGATCTCCAAGGTCCCTGATGGTACGGCCATTCCGGAGGAGACATTCAAGGTTATCTACGGGGCAAACCCCCCCATCTACTTCTATGACCCGACGTTCACTTACGCAGTGCCGGACTACCGGTGGTTCATTAAAAAGAACACTGTGAAGTCCATGACCAGTGCCCTGCTTGCCGGCCCCGCCCCCTACCTGCGCGGGGGGGCAGTGGTCAGTGCCTTCCCATCGGGAATGAAGCTCGCCCGCGAATCTGTTCCGGTTGTCTCCGGTGCAGCCCAGGTGGACCTCTCTGCCAAGGAGCTATTCGACGCCTCTGCGGAGGACCGTCAGAGGATGCAAAACCAATTGGCGCTGACCTTCCGTAGCCAGCCCGATGTGATCAACGTTCAACTTCGCGCCGATCAGGACCTGGTACGCGTGGAAGACAACGGTACCGTTTTGCCGCCAGTGCTGGACAAGAGCGTTCCTGCCCGCCAGATCGCAGTAAACAACGGCGATCTGGTGCGGTACGAGAACAACAGGATTACTCCGTTGCCGGACATTCAATCGGTGGCCGGTCTGGGGGGGCCGCACTCGCCCGCTGAGTCGCCGGTGTCCCAAACAGCCGCTTTCCTCAACGGCGATAAAACCACGCTTTACTCCATCGAACCGGGGCAACCTGCGCGACAACTAACCACCAGAAGTACCTCACTGGTCCTTCCTTCAGCAAATGATTGGGTGTGGACAGCGGGCCCTGGTGCCAACGGGGGCAGCCGAAGTTGTAGCTTACAAGCCCACAGGCACAGCCCCCCCGGGTACCGGCGTTCCCAGCGTCACCATGACGCCGGCCTGGCTCACGGGACGAACAGTCAAGGACTTCCGGGTCTCCAGGGAGGGGACCAGGGCGCTGGTCATTTCCGAGGCAAACGGTAAGTCCGCTGTGCAGATTACGGGCATAGTCCGGAACCCCCGACGGCGTTCCGAAGGACCTCACGCTTCCCATCACACTGCTGAGCAATACAGCCGCGGACCAAGGCGCCTGGTCAATGGCTCTACGGTGGCCGTGATGTCCGGTTCGGCCTCTTCGACCGTGGTTCCGGAGTTGCTGTCGCTGGCATCGGGTGAACCGCAGCAGTTGGCACCGTGGGACGGATTGACCAGCCTCAGCGTCGGAAACGGAGCTGAGCAAATCTACGGACAGTCGGCTGCCGGCATCTTCCAACGCGTCGGAAACGGCTGGGAGCTTCAGCTAAAAGGCCCAACAGAACCGGCGTTTCCAGGCTGACTTCTGTATCAGGGGCTCCGCTCCATGGATTCAACCCGATTATTTATGCACATAGCGTGCTGTGTGCCTTCTGCGGGAAAGACCAGACGGTAAAGCTGAAGAGTGACCTTTACCGTCCTTAGCTCATGGTTCCGTGCACGGCAGACCCGGCAATATGTCGACCCTGACCTTGATCCGCCCGAACCTGGCAGTTCGCGTCGTCGTGGCCCGGACCAACGAAGAACGGGTAGGGCCCTTGCCGCTCTGCAGGGGGGGGCACTGGTTGACCTTCTGGCTGTGCTGGTTCCCGTCGACTGTGTCTGCTGTGAGATGGAAGACGCGGTACTTTGTGGCAGCTGTGCAAGGAAGGTCCGTCACCTATGCAAGCAGCCGTTCAGGGCTGAGCAGCAGTCGCCGGCATTGGTTGACGTCGACGGCACGGCAAAGATCGAAGTGGTAGCAGCGGGGGGCATACCGGGATGAGCTGGCGCAGTGCCTCCTCTCTTTCAAGCATCACGGTCAATGGCGGCTGGCGGCTGTTCTGGGTCCTTGCCTTGGCAAAGCCGTGATGACTGCCATCGGTGGCCGGTCCGGTTATTGCCTCATCCCTGTCCCCAGTAGCGGAAAGGCCTACCGCAGGCGCGGATTCAGCCTCTGCATCTTCTGCTCCTTTTCATACGCATGCGCCGGATGCTGCCCTTTTGCCCAGTCATTGACGTGTTGGAGCGGCGGAGGGATCCGTCAGTGATTAAGGCTGCCCCAGAAGCCGTCCGGGAAGCGGCAGCCCGGCTTTTTGGGGAAGTGTCGGGACGTATCGCCGTGGAACGTGGAAGCGGTGGTCAAAAGGGGCTGGGAAGAGGCGAACGTGCTCGCCGGGTCCGGGGGATCCATGAGGGTCCGCAGGGGGAAGAGGCAAAGAATTGAGGGGCAGGAGATGCATCCTCGTTGACGATGTCCTCACCACCGGGGCAACGCTTGCTGAGGCAGCGCGGGCGGTTACCCTTGCCGGCGGGGGTAGTCTCCGGCGCTGTTGTGCTCGCGGCCACGAGGCCACCAGCCTACGCCTCCGTCGCTGCAGAGGACCACCTGATGCAGGCATTAAGACTCAATCAAAAATTAAGTGGCTAAAGGATGAATAACGGGTGCCGATGAACTAACGTCGGTTGTGGGTACCAAGAACAGATGTACCTGTCGATAGCGGCTCGGAAAGGGGGCTCGACTGTCCGTCAGACAAGCCCCCCCCAACAGCGTCGTTGTCGTGTCACCTGAGTTATTGGAGGGCACCATGGAGTTCATGATCAGCGGACGAAATCTCACAGTTTCTGACCGCTTTCGCGAATATGCCGGCGAAAAAATCTCAAAGATTGAATCGCTGGGGGGGATAAGGTCCAGCGGGTTGACGCCAAGGTTTCCAAGGAAACCAATCCCAGGCAGACGCCTGGCGAACTCACCGTTGAAGTGACTGTCCTGGGCAGAGGCCCCCCCGTTATCCGTGCCGAGGCCACAGCCGCTGACAAGTTTGCTGCATTCGATCTCGCGTACAACAAGCTGCTTGAGAGGCTTCGTCGTGCGAAGGACCGCAAGAAGGTGCACCACGGCCGCCACACGCCTAAGGCTGTGCGGGAAGCCACGGCAACACTTGAGCCAGCCAGTGCGAGTGAGCCGCTTTATGTAGAGGCAAGCAACCACCAGGAGTCCGCGCCGCAGGCAGACGAGCGCTCACCCTATGACATCGAGAACGACATCCCGGCCGGTGACTCTCCCGTCTTGATCCGCCGGAAAGTCTTCCCTGCAGCATCGCTGACCCTTGATGACGCTGTGGACAACATGGAGCTCGTCGGACACAACTTCTACCTGTTCCTGGACAAGGAAACCAACGCACCGTCGGTTGTTTATCGGCGTAGTGGCTGGACCTACGGTGTCATCACCCTCGACTCCACGTGCGAGCCCGGCGAGGAAGCAGTGGAAGAGAAGATCCACGCCTACCGATCCGATGATCAGCCGCCACAGCCAAGTAAAGCCCCCCCACCTTAAGAACGAAGGGACTTCAATGACCGCTTCGCTGAGCCTGTCACAGCACGGCGGATCGCATTGGCAGCTCAAGGATTGGCAAAGGTCCGGCCCGCCGGCTCCGTGACTTCACGGGCGGTGGGCCGGACCTTTGCCCAATTACAGCTTGTCCAGATCGATTCTGTTAATGTCGTGGCACGTAGCCACTACCTTCCGTTCTTTTCCCGACTGGGTAATTACGATCCCCCCCTCATCCTCCAATCAATGGCAAGCCGCCACCCACGCAAAATGATGGAGTACTGGGCACACGAGGCAAGCTTTATCCGACCGGAGCACTTTCAGGACTTGCGCGTATGGCAAAAGCGGGCCTGGGTGGGTGCCCATGGCCTGGATCCGGCCGTACGTCAGGATATGGAGGATCGAATCCTCGACGCCCTCAACGTAGGACGCCCGATGACAGCATCCGAACTGACTGTAAAGCTCGGACACGATGAAGACCCGGAACGTGACAACTGGGGGCTGGAACTGGAACATCGTCAAGCGTGTGCTGGAGCACCTGTTCGAAGAAGGGCGGATTTCCGCTGCGTCGCGAACATCGCAATTTGAACGCAAGTATGCCCTGACCTCACGGGTCATTCCACACGTCACTCCGTCCGCAGTCGACGCCGAGGCGTCCCTGGATCGTCTGATGGAAGCAGCCGCCCAAGCCCACGGCATTGGCACGGTGAGGTGCTTCTCAGACTACTTCCGGACACCCCCTGAAGGCAGGTGCAGACTCTGTACAACGCTTGGTCCGGGCCGGCCGCCTTGAGCCTGTTGTGGTTCGCGGCTGGGACCGGGAAACCTACAAGCATGTTGATGCCAAGCTGCCACGACAGGCCGCGGGCCGGGCGCTGCTGAGTCCTTTCGATTCCTTGGTCTTCGAAAGACGCCGACTCGAGGAACTGTTCGGATTCCATTACCGGATTGAGATTTACACCCCCCCTGCCGCCAAACGACGGTTTGGCTACTATGTTCTGCCGTTCCTGCTCAGGGACGCCATCGTAGCCCGAGTGGACCTAAAAGCGGACAGGGCATCCGGTCAGCTCCTGGTGCGCTCCGCTTTTGGTGAGATGAACGCGCCGGTGGACACCGCCGTCGAACTAGCCCAGGAACTTAGGCTCATGGCTACATGGCTCGGCCTTCAGGAAGTGGTGGTGTGGCCGGTCGGGGGGGACCTTGCCGGAGAGCTTTCCGAGGCGGTGGCAAAAGGTCATGCTGCGCCGGAAGAATGCGTCCAACCGGGCAGTCCGCTCAGAGGGGAACCCGGCAACGTGGCGCTGGTCTCTCCCGTAGACTGAAACAGCCAGAATTCGGCAGCATGAGACTGGGAGCAATTTCACGTGGCATCACTAATCGAAAAACTTCTCCGCACGGGTGACAAAAAGACACTCAAGACACTGCGGAACTATGCCGATTCCATCAATGCCCTGGAAGACACTTTCAAGTCCTTCTCGGACGCTGAAATCCGCGAGGAAACGGACCGGCTCAGGTCCCGTCACCAAGACGGCGAATCCCTGGAATCCCTCCTTCCGGAAGCCTTCGCCGCTGTGCGGGAAGCCTCGTCCAGGACCTTGGGGGATGCGGCACTTCGACGTGCAGCTGATGGGTGGCGCCGCCCTGCACCTGGGCAACATCGCGGAAATGAAAACAGGTGAAGGCAAGACCCTCGTTGCTACAGCGCCTGCCTACCTTAACGCTCTTTCGGGCAAGGGTGTCCACGTTGTCACGGTGAACGACTACCTTGCCGAGTACCAGTCCGAACTCATGGGCCGCGTCTACAGGTTCCTTGGTCTCTCCAGTGGTTGCATCCTGTCCAACCAGGATCCCACCGTCCGCCGCGAACAGTACGCCGCTGACATCACGTACGGCACCAACAACGAATTCGGCTTCGATTACCTGCGCGACAACATGGCTTGGGACTCGAGTGAGCTCGTCCAGCGCGGCCATAACTTCGCGATCGTGGATGAGGTCGACTCCATCCTGATCGACGAAGCGCGTACTCCGCTGATCATTTCCGGTCCCGCGCAAGGCGACACCAACCGGTGGTACAGCGAATTTGCCAAAGTCGTGCTCCGTTTGCAGCCTGACGTCGATTATGAGGTCGATGAGAAGAAGCGAACCGTGGGCGTGCTGGAAGCCGGTATTGAAAAGGTTGAGGACTACCTGGGAATACAAAACCTCTACGAATCTGCCAACACCCCGCTGATTGGCTTCCTCAACAATGCCATCAAGGCCAAAGAACTGTTCAAGCGGGACAAGGACTACGTCATCCTCGACGGCGAGGTCCTGATCGTTGACGAGCACACCGGCCGCATCCTTGCCGGGCGGCGCTACAACGAAGGCATGCACCAGGCTATTGAAGCCAAGGAAAACGTCGAGATCAAGCGGAGAACCAGACTCTCGCCACCGTGACGCTGCAGAACTACTTCCGCATGTATTCGAAGCTGGCCGGCATGACGGGTACGGCTGAGACCGAAGCCGCTGAGTTCATGAGCACCTACAAGCTCGGTGTCGTTCCCATCCCCCCCACTAACCGCGACATGCAGCGTATCGACCAGCCGGACCTCGTCTACAAAAACGAGGTGGTTAAGTTCGATGCTGTTGTTCAAGACATCGCCGAACGTCACGAGCACGGCCAGCCTGTGCTGGTAGGTACTACCAGCGTCGAAAAGAGTGAGTACCTCTCCAAACTCTTGGCGAAAGAAGCATCCGGCACGAAGTACTGAACGCCAAGAACCACGCAAGGGAGGCGTCCATCGTGGCGCAGGCCGGGCGAAAGGGCGCGGTTACTGTAGCAACCAACATGGCTGGCCGCGGTACTGACATCATGCTCGGCGCAATGCCGAATTTACTGCCATTGCCGAACTTGCCAAGCGCGGCCTTGATCCAGAGGAAAACTCCGAAGAGTACGAGGCCGCGTGGCCGGCGGCACTTGCCGCAGCCAAACAGGCAGTCAAGGACGAGCATGAAGAAGTTCTGGACCTTGGCGGACTTTACGTGCTTGGAACCGAGCGCCACGAATCCCGCCGGATCGACAACCAGTTGCGTGGACGTTCCGGACGGCAAGGTGACCCCCCCGGCGAATCCCGGTTCTACCTCTCGCTGACAGATGACCTCATGAGGTTGTTCAACTCAGGTGCGGCCGAACGTCTGATGAACAGTTCGGTGCCTGACGATGTTGCCCTTGAGTCGAAGCTGGTTTCCCGTGCAATCGCATCCGCGCAAGGCCAGGTGGAGGGCCGCAACGCCGAGCAGCGTAAGAACGTTCTCAAGTACGATGACGTCCTCAACCGTCAGCGTGAAGCCATTTATGGCGACAGGCGTCGGATCCTTGAGGGCGATGACTTGCACGAGAAAGTCCAATACTTCCTGGAAGACACCATCAACGCACTCATTGACGCCGCTACTGCTGAAGGATCGGGCGACGACTGGGACTACAACCAGCTGTGGGCGAACCTCAAGACGTTGTACCCGGCAACAGTGACTGCCCAGGAAATCATTGACGAAGCCGGCGGCAAGTCCAGGGTCACTGCGGAATTCCTCAAGGAGGAAATCCTCTCTGATGCCCGGCTCGTTTACCAGGCACGTGAAGAGGCAATCGGCGCTGAGAGCATGCGTGAGCTCGAGCGCCGGGTTGTGCTTTCGGTCCTCGGACGCAAGTGGCAGGAACACCTCTACGAGATGGACTATCTCAAGGAGGGCATCGGTCTTCGTGCAATGGCCCAGCGTGATCCCCCTGGTGGAATACCAGCGCGAGGGGGGGTTCGTGATGTTCCAAAGCATGATGGAAGCCATCCGTGAGGAGAGCATCGGTTTTCTCTACAACCTCGAAGTTGAGGTAACACCTGCCGAAGATGTGGTGGTGGCGGACGCCGCTGGCACGCACACCGAGCACCACGACCCGCAAATCCGTGCGGCAGGCCTCCAAGCGCCGGAAAAGCCGGCGCAGCTGCAGTACACCGCGCCAGGTGAAGACGGAGCAACCCAGACGCGCATTGAGGGGGGGCGGGCTTCAGGCCGCTCCGGCAATCCTGCGAAAGCGGCAAGCCAGGACCAGCGCAAGCAGGCCAAGAAGAAGCGCCGCTGAACCGGTCTCGCAAAGCAGTAATGAAAAGGGTGAACCTTGGCTAATGGTCCAGGGTTCACCCTTTTTGTCTGCCTCGGCGCAATATTGCCGTTGAAGTTATCCAATTTCCAGTACGGTAACCTGCCAAACTCCGTCCAACCGCTCCAGCCTCATGGCTACGGCACGGCAACGTTGCTCTTCCGCCACTACGATGCTTGCCTCGCAAATGGCTTCGGATATTGAACAGACCCGAACGGAGCGGACCATGGGGGCTCAGGTGCGGCTGCGGATTGCCTCTGGTCCTGGCTGCGTGCTTTCGTGTGAGGGCTGCCCGATGCTGGAGGGACAGGTAGCACTCCGAATCCAGTAAGCGGGAGAGTTGTTGCAGCGGACGGGTGCCGGCCAGCACCTCCAAAGCTGCCTGCGCGATGCTCCTGGCCACAAGCCGGACATCGATGTCCGGGCCCCCCCGGGCCGTAAGCCGGGCTTGGTCGTTTTGTGCTCCGACGGCTTGATGGTCGGTTCGCTGTTGCAACGGTCATGGTCATACCTCAGGCATTCACTACATGAGCATCAGCGTGGGGGGGACGCTTTGCTCGGTGGCTTCTGCTGGGATGACGCTAGGAATCGGTTTTGATAGGTGGAGGCTGCCCCCTGAGCGGGCGCGTCTGTGGAAATGGCGGGCACGAGCTTTACTGCTAGCCCGGCGAGGGCGGCTGCAGAACCTGCCCGGCAAGCAGCACTGCTGGGTCACTTCCGATGGTTTCACGGTTGGCGGCGTACCACTTGGGCCAGGCCAGTGCGACGTCCACGTCAGTTGCGAAGGGTCCCATCCTGGACGCCGCAATGGACCACAGCGAGTCACCACCTTGACGACAACGCTGGCATCGCCGGCTGGTGCCGATGAACGGGAGGACTGGCGGCTCAGAAGTCCTGGATCAACCACAGGAGGTTGAGGCTGCCAGCGCGGATCAGTGGCGGGACTGCCGGCCTTATCGTTTTCGTCTACAGATGCCGGGGGGGTGGAGAATGCGCGCTCCACGGAAGAGGGCTTCCACGCCGGCTGCGCGTGGGCCGTGTTGCCCGAGGAAGCATGATGCCAACCTGGTTCAGGCGGCTGGTATCCGCTTGAGCGACCCCTGCGCCCAGAAGGTTCAGGCTCATGAGCGCCACGGCGATTCGCAACATGAAGCCAGGCTGAACTTTGAAAGCGAGTCGGCACGCTTCCTTTGCCCTGCATGGTGCAGTAGCGACGCCATGAAGGCGATGAAGAAGGAGAGTGCCCACCAAACTACTATCGCAATCCCGGCAGCGCAGGCAACAAAACCGAGAAGATGTTCAAACGTGGATCTGTGATTAAGTCGCTCAGCAGCTTGCCATTGTGCAAGGAGCAGGTTGCCTACAAGAACCAGGAGCAGTCCCAGACCAAGCACAGATGCTGCGAGGGTGGAGTCTCTGCGCAATGTTCGTGCCATTCAAAAGCCCCCCCCAAGCTCTAGTTGACGCAATTTGATGCAGTTTGACCTGCTGGACCTATTTTGAACATACTTGCCCCCTCTTGTCCAATCGCGATGTTTCCCGAACCGACGGGTTGCCCTTGCTTATTCCTGCAGCCTAGTCTGACTACATGAGATGGGACTCTCTTTTTGGTGATCTGGAAGCACAATTTTCTGCAGGGCGTGCCCTGGAGAAGGAATCTGAGATAACAGATCGGGCCAGGGTTGAGCTCGCGGGAATCGATCTGGCCGATCGCCTCCGCGGGGGCCGGTGGTGCCGAAATCAAGATCGTTCTGGTTGACGGCAACGTTATCCGAGGAGTGCTAGGTCATGCGGGCAGCGAGTGGCTGGTCCTGACCGAGGGTGCGCGACAGTGGCTGGTGCCTTTCGCGTCTGTGCTCTCCTACCAGGGATTGGGGCGGCTGGCACTGAAGCCCTCGTCACGGATACAACAGTCATTAGGGATTGCCTCAGCACTGAGGCACTGTCAAAGGACCGCTCTGACTGGTAGTTCATCTGAAGGTGCGGACGGGCGATGGGTACAAGTTGCATGGAGTCATAGACAGGGTGGGGGGGCGTGACCATTTCGACCTCACAGTTGTTCCGCACGGTGAAGTACGCCGGGCCGGCAATATAGCCGCTGTCCTGACCATCCCTTTCAGTTCATTGGCAGCTCTTTGCTCTGGGGGGGCGAGCCAAGACTTCAGGGGGGGGTAGCGGCAACTAAGGCTGATGAACCTTGTTCTTCGCCTCTTCGATCATGCGGCCGGCCTCTGTGTAGCGATCCTCGATGTACTGCTCAAGCATCTTTTCCTCGATGCGCCATTGTCCCCCCCGCCCTCCCACCTGTAGGGCCTTCAGTTCGCCGCTTCTAACCAGGGCATAGGCCTGAGGCGAATTGATTTGGAGTTGTTCGGCGACATCCGCCAGAGTCAGGAATCGGGGGGGCATGGCTTCATTTTGCCAGCCTCGTTCACTTTTGGGGGGGTAGTTATCCACAGTTACCGCCTGTTTGAGGCCAATGGCTTTGGAGCTGTGGAAGACGCCGGTAAGAATGAGGAGGCAGGTGCCATCGGCCGTGCCATAACTCAAAGTGGGGGGGAGCAGGAAAATGGGTCAGAGTGCGGGCGTTGCAGCTCCAAGGCTAAAGAAGCCATCGTGGAAGGATCCCCGGCTGCTCATCGGCGTATTGCTGGTTTTGGGATCTGTGGCCGGAGTCATTGCGTTGCTTGGTTCGGCAGACAGGACTACGCAGGTCTACTCGGCCCGGGAAGACATAGCCGTAGGTCAGGTGGTCACTGAAGCGGACTTATCCATTGTCAAGGTCCGTTTGGATGAAGTCGAGCCCAGCTATGTCACAGTCGAACACGGCTTCGCTGAGGGCAAGGTTGCGCTGCAGCGGGTAGCAAAGAATCAGCTGGTCCCGCAGGCAAGCCTGGGGTCTGCCGATGCCGTCGACCGTAAGCCAGTAGCATTGCCATGGAGGAAGAGCTGCCCGCTCAGGCCGTTCCAGGCTCCAGGGTTGATGTCTGGGTTGCCGTGCCGGGTTCGAATCAGCGTTTGAGGAACCGCGGCTACTTCTGCCCAGCGCGGAGATTGCCGGAATGACCAGCGGCTCGTCTGCGTTGGGAGCTGCGAAAACAACCGTGGTGATGGTGCTGGTAACTGATGAGCAAATGCCAAAATTGCTGGGTGCCCAAGCAAACAAGGCCAAGGTATCGGTCGTTTGGAATCCTGCGGGCGTGGTTCGGTGAGCATTCCTGTCGTTACCGTTGGTTCCGCGCAGGAAGCTGTAGTCGGCGGGTTGGAACGCCTGCACGGACCGGTGACGGTGGTGCGCCGGTGTTCAGAGCTAGCTGAACTGATTGCTGCTTGCCAAAGCGGCCTCGCGTTGGCGGCTGTGGTAGCGGAAGGTTGCGAGGAACTGACCACCACACTGGTTGATCGCCTCGGAGCAGTCGGCGTCTCCATCGTTGCCTTGACCGATGATCCCGCTGAGGCGAACCGCCTGCACTCCATAGGCGCCGTGACAGCTTCGACCGGCATCGATGCCGCGGACCTGGCGGCCAAAATATCGGAGGCCGTGGACCGCGAAGGTCCACGTAGCCAGCCTTTGGCTGGTCGGGACGCGGGATTCGCAGACCCTGGGGGGGCGGGTGTGCTTTTGGAGGCTGCGGCGGAATCCGTCGACGACACACCAAGGGGGGGGTCAGGCCAGATAACTGCCGTGTGGGGGGGACCGGTCGGCGCACCTGGCAGGACTCTTCTGGCGGTCAACATCGCGGCGGAGCTGGCCGCAGCTGGCGAGTCCGTCATTCTCGTGGATGCTGACAGCTATGGGGGGGCAAGTGTGTCAGCGGTACTTGGGCTGCTGGACGAGTCCGCGGGTCTTGCCCAGGCCTGCAGGCTGGCGGACCAGGGTTTGCTCGACATCGAGGCACTCAAGTCGGCGGCCATTCCTGTTTACACGAAGGCCGGTACCTTTCGGGTACTCACGGGAACTACCAGGGCGGACCGGTGGACGGAGTTAAGGGCGGGGGCTGTCTCGATGGTCCTCGAAAGGGCAAGGCAAGTTGCGGATCATGTGGTGGTGGATACAGGTTTTTGCCTTGAAGCCGATGAAGAGCTCAGCTTTGACACCATGGCTCCGCGGCGGAACGCCGCGACGCTTCGCAGTTTGGAAATGGCTGATGTCGTGTTCGCCGTAGGAGCGGCGGATGCCATTGGAGTGCCGCGATTGGTTAGAGGCTGGCGGAGCTTGAGTCCGCGGTTCCGGAAGTATCTCCGTGTCGTGCTGAACAAAGTGAAGCGTTCGGCAGTGGGTCATTCGCCCAGGCAGCAACTGGGTGACGCCTGGGACCGCTATGGTCCGGGAGCGGGGGGGTGCACGCCTACCTTCCGGCAGACTCTGTGGCGTGCGACGCAGCTTTGCTGGCAGGTGCAGTCCTTCTGGAAGTGGCGCCTGACTCGCCTCTTAGGGTGGCGATAGCCAGCTTGGTCTGTGCACCCGTCCAGCAAAATCGCAATTCGTTTGGTCGAACTATCAGAGCTTTGCGCCTCTTTAAGCGCTAGGCTCGCCATGTGGGCTGCAGAGTCGCAGCAATGAACATGTGATGGAGGCGTTTGTAGATGTCGTCAGGATCCAGCGTGGAGGATCGGTCCGATGCAACAGTTGTCCGTGAAGGGTTCTTCGGTGACTACTATGAACACCTCGCAGAGGAAGACTCGCGTGCGTATTCACCCGAACTTCTGATTGCGCGGGCCACAAAGCACAAGGACGTTGCCCAGTCCCGACGGCCCGGAAATGCCGTCGTCCAGATCGCCGCCGAACCCGAGCGAAACGTTGTATATATCGTCACGGACGATATGCCGTTCCTCGTCGACTCTGTCAATGCAGAACTTGTTCGCCAGAACTGCGCGATCCGTTTGGTGATGCACCCGTTGTTCGTGGTCACCCGCGACCGTGTGTCCGGTGAACTGAGCGGTATTTCCCGGGTCCCGTCCAACGTTGGCATCTCCAGCGGCGACACCGCCGCACTTCCCAGCGTGGCCCACCTCTTGGGTGATGGCGACAACGCGTCGCATATGGAGTCATGGATCGCTGTTGAAATTGACCGTGTAAGTGACGATGCGCGGGAAGAGTTGATCGCCGGGCTGCAACGCGTCCTTGGCGACGTCAGGGCGGCGGTGGAGGACTGGCCAAAGATGCGCAGCAAAGCTCTCGAGCTAGCCGAGGCGTTGGCCGGCATCACGCACCCAGAGCAAGTCGCTGAACTCCGGCAGGCACAAGACCTTTTGCGATGGCTGGACAACGGAAACTTCACTTTCCTGGGTTACCGCGAATACGACCTCGTGGACGAGAACGGCGAGGACGTTCTTCAACTCCGTGAAGACAGCGGCCTCGGCCTCCTGCGTGCCGGCGACACCACGCGTCAAGTCCAGCACCTCACGGATGCCGGCCGGAAGCGTGCGCGGGAGAAGCGTGCTTGGTGATTACCAAGGCGAACTCGCGTTCCACTGTGCACCGGCCCGCCTACCTTGATTACATCGGCGTCAAGAGCTTCGATGCGTTGGGCAACGTTAACGGTGAACGGCGGTTCATCGGCCTTTTCGCCACTAGTGCCTACACTGGATCGGTACGCAACATCCCAATCGTTCGGGACAAGGTGGATGCTGTCCTGCGCAACGCAGGGTTCCCCATTGACTCCCACTCGGGCAAGGATCTTTTGGGAATCCTTGAAACGTATCCTCGCGACGAACTGTTCCAGATCGAGATACCGGATCTTGCCGCCACTGCCACCGGCATCCAGCGACTCCAGGAGCGACGGCGGACCAAGCTGTTCCTGCGCCCGGACATTTACGGCCGGTTCATGTCCGCCGTGGTCTACCTGCCCCGTGACCGATACACCACCAGCGTCAGACTCCGGATCGAGCAGGAACTCCGCGAGACGTTCCACGCCGAAAGCATTGACTACGAGGCCCGGATCACTGAATCCGCATTGGCTCGTGTCTTCTTCAGGATCAGGTTGCCCCGCACGGCTGAACTGGCGGAAGTTGACGTAAAGGAACTGGAACAACGGCTGATGCGTGCGTCCCGGTCTTGGAGCGAAGGTATCGCAGAGGTGCTCCGTGAGCACCGGTCTGCCGAGGACGCTGATGTTTTGTCTGCGCTGTGGGCTGAGGCGTTTCCCGCGGGGTACCGCGTGGACTACGAAGTGGAAGACGCTCTTGAGGACATTGAACGCTTCGAGAAATACGGCGCGGAGGCGGAGCGGGCAGGACGGGTCACCAAGCAAATCAAGCCCGGTGTCCATGTGTATCTTCCCGAAGGTGCCGGTGAGGCCTTGGAGGAGGATGCCCGAGTCAAGCTCTACCTGATGGAGCCAAGAGCCTTAGCCAAATCCTTCCCTACTTCCACAACCTCGGCCTTGAAGTCTTGGATGAGCGGCCCTTCGAGATCGAAACCTCGGATCATCGCGATTTCTTCCTTTACGACCTCGGACTCAAGTACCCCGCGGGCGTCGACCCCCCCCTGGCTACGGGAGACCTGCTGGGCGCCTCCTTCGGTGCAGCCATCACGGGTGCTGTCGAATCAGACAACTTTGACCGGCTGGTTCTCCGTGAAGGCATACATTGGCGTCAAGTGGTGGTACTCCGTGCCTACGCCAAGTACATGCGGCAAATGGGCAACACCAATTCCTTCGGATTCATTGCAGATACCTTGCTGGGCAACCCCGATGTTGCACGTGGACTCAATGAGCTCTTCTCTGCACGCTTCGACCCCGCCGTTCCGGAAGGACAGCGGCCCGAACGCCAAGCGGCAGCGCGGGCAGCGCTCGCTGAGTCGATCGAGCAGGTGGCCACGTTGGATGCCGATCGCGTTCTGCGTACTTTCGTGAACCTTATTGAGTCGACTCTCCGGACTAATTACTACCAGAACAAGGAATACGTCAGCTTCAAGCTGGATCCCACGTCCATTGAGGGTCTTCCTTTCCCACGCCCGATGTTCGAGATCTGGGTTTACTCGCCGAGAGTTGAAGGCGTGCACTTGCGCTTCGGGAAGGTAGCCCGCGGTGGCCTTCGCTGGTCTGACCGCCGGGAGGACTTCCGGACTGAGATTCTGGGCCTCGTAAAGGCGCAGACCGTCAAGAACGCGGTCATTGTCCCAACGGGCGCCAAGGCGGATTCTTTGCCAAGAAGCTCCCCCCCAACCCGACAGTAGACAGGGCTGCTTGGATGGCCGAAGGAATTGAGAGCTACAAGACTTTCATTCGAGGCCTTCTGGACATCACAGACAACCTCGTTACGTCAGCAGACGGCGAGAGGCTGGTGCCGCCGCCGGACGTTGTTCGGCACGACGATGACGACTCGTACCTTGTAGTTGCAGCGGACAAGGGCACCGCAACGTTCTCCGACACCGCCAACGGGCTTGCCGCCGAATACGGTTTCTGGCTCGGTGACGCGTTTGCCTCGGGTGGGTCAGTGGGTTACGACCACAAAGCCATGGGCATCACTGCCCGGGGGAGCCTGGGAATCAGTCAAGAGGCACTTCAGTGAGCTCGACCTGGACACCCAGACTGAGGAATTCACGGTGGTTGGCGTTGGCGACATGTCTGGTGACGTCTTCGGCAACGGCATGCTGCTTTCCCGGCATATCCGGCTGCTGGCCGCCTTCGACCACCGCCACATCTTCCTTGATCCCTCGCCTGATGCTGCTGCATCGTTTGCCGAGCGGCAAAGGCTCTTCGAACTGCCCCCCCGATCCTCGTGGGACGACTATGACCGCACCCTTATCAGCGAAGGTGGCGGCGTCTATCCACGTCAAGCCAAGACCATCCCGGTCTCGGAGCAAGTACGCAAGGCATTGGGCCTGCCGGATGGAACGACGCAATTAAGCCCCCCCGGAGCTTCTTCGCGCGATTTTGCTGGCCCCCCCGGCAGATCTTCTCTATAACGGCGGTATTGGCACGTATGTCAAGGCTAGTACTGAAACCCATGCAGCCGTGGGCGACAAAGCCAACGACGCTATCCGCGTGGACGGCCGGGATCTGCGGGTCAAGGTCGTGGGCGAAGGCGGAAACCTGGGATTGACGCAGCGGGGGACGTATCGAGGCCGCTTTGCAAGGCGTCATTCTGAATACGGACGCGATCGATAACTCCGCCGGTGTTGACTGCTCCGACCATGAGGTCAACATCAAGATCTTTGTGGATCGGATGGTCGCGGCCGGCAAACTTGACTCCGCCGAACGAGCCAGCTTCCTCGCTGACATGACAGATGAAGTGGGACGGCTTGTCCTGCAGGACAACATCGACCAGAACATCCTGCTGCTCAACGACCGGACCCGAGTCGCGGACTGGAGCCCAAGTTACGAGCGCCTCATGGACTGGCTGGAGAAGTCTGCCGACCTCAAGCGTGATCTTGAAGCACTCCCCACCACGGAAACCCTGCGGTCGAGGTTGGAACAGGGCCAGGGACTTACCTCTCCCGAGTTGGCGGTCCTGGCTGCATACGCAAAGATCGAGCTGGCTGGCGCGTTGCGGGACAGCAACCTCGCCGACGATCCGTGGTTTGCGGACACAATCCGTGAGTACTTCCCGAAGCAACTGCGGGAAAAGTTCGACGCTGATTTGGACACTCACCCGCTGCGGCGCGAGATCATCGCCACTGTGGTCGCCAATGACATCATCAATCTTGGGGGCATCACCTTCGCCTTCCGGGCCATTGAAGAAACGTCGGCCAATGAGGTGGCCGTTGCCAAGGCTTTCGTGGCTCTGCGTGAAATCTATGATCTCGATCCCATGGTTGCCGAGCTGAATGCACTTCCGGCATCCTTCCCCCCCACCGAACACTGGAGTGAAGTCCATCTGGACATCCGGCGGTTGCTCGACCGGGCAGTACGCTGGGTGCTGGGCCAGGGGATGGGGTCACAGCCTATTTCCGATGTCGTTGAATCCTTCAAACCCATGTTGGCACCGCTGAGGGCCAAGCTTCTGGACTACCTCCGGGGGTGAGGACAAGATCCGAATTTCCGGTTGGTTGGACAAAGCACGAACCTGGGGACTGCCGGAGCATCTTGCGCACAGGTGGGCTGAGCTGTTCGAGAGCTACGCACTCTTGGACATCGCGCGGATTGCCCAGACCGGAAGCGAGGGCGTCGAGGACGTTGCACACGTCTACTACACAGTATTCAACCGCTTCCATGTGGATTCGCTGCTGGAACGAATCAGTTCCTTGCCTCGCGATGACCGCTGGCAGGCATTGGCGCGTGCAGCTCTCCGTGATGACTTGTACTCCACGGTGGCGGATATGACGACGTCGGTCCTTGAGTCCACAGAGTCCGGCGCCTCGGCTGAGGATCGCCTGAAGGCGTGGGAGGGGCAGAATGCCGAACAGCTGGGACGTGCCAAGACGATGTTTGATGAGGTCAACGCGCTCGAAGCCGACGACATGGCTTCACTGTCGGTAGCATTAAGGCTCTTGAGGTCAATCGTTCGACGCTAGGGTCCGTCCCGGCGTCGCAAATGGAGGTGCAGTGGCAATCTTTACAGACCCCCCCATCAGGGAACACGCTGATTTCGGGCCTGGAGATGCCGAATGGCTGCACCTCCTCGTCGGCGACTGGCAGATGGTCGCTGACTTGGCTTTCGCGGACCTCGCTTTGTGGTTCCCGCATCCGGAGTTCGGCTATATTGCCCTCGCCCACGTCCGTCCGTCGACATCGCATACGGTGTTCCATGCGGACTTCGTGGGGGGAGGGCATCCGCTCGGATCTCCGCCCGATTGTGGATAAAGCGTGGAACAGTCGCTCTATCGAGCGATCAAGTGAAACAAGCTGGAGCAGTGAGATGGCACTCCGTGTTGAGGCTGTCCCCATGGTGCGCAACGGCAGAACACTCGCTGTTGTGACATCGCATATGGACTTGTCCAGTTCGCGCATGCCATCCAGGCTGGAACTCACGTATCGTCAGTGCGCCTATGATCTCTTGCGGATGGGAACCCTGGGCTTGTGGCCCGACTTCGCATCTCCGACAGGCTCCCGACGTGGCGCCCCCCGAGTGGGCGACGGGCTCATCAGACTAGACGCGGAAGGCATTGTGCAGTATGCCAGCCCCAATGGCGTGTCTGCCTTCCGTCGACTGGGGGGGGAAGTGGAATCCCTGGAGGGGGCGTTCGCTGGCAGAGGTGACTGCCGGCCTTCTGAAGGACCGGCGGATGGTGGACGAGACGCTGCCTTTGGTTGTGACAGGGCGGATGCTTGGCGCAGCGAGATTGAGTCCAGGGGTGTCAGTCTGTCACTTCGGGCCATTCCACTGCGCGACGAGCAGCAGCGTTTCGGAGCACTTGTCCTTTGCCGTGACGTTTCGGAACTGCGTCGCAGGGAAATGGAACTTGTTACCAAGGACGCCACCATCCGGGAGATCCACCACCGGGTAAAGAACAATCTTCAAACCGTTGCAGCTCTCCTGCGTATGCAATCGCGGCGAATGGTCAGCGACGAAGCCAAGCAGGGTCTGGAACAGGCGATGCGGCGGGTGGCCACCATCGCGCTCGTACACGAGACCCTTTCCCAAGGCCTGACTCAGAGTGTCGACTTTGACGAACTGATTGGGCGGCAATTCAGGCTGTCAGCTGAAGTAGCTTCACCGTCCCAGCAAGTGCGAACAGAACGTTCAGGTTTGTTCGGCGAGTTGCCCAGCGATTTTGCCACCCCCACTGGCCTTGGTCATCAACGAACTTGTCACCAACGCCGTTGAGCATGGACTCGAGGGACGCACAGGAACGGTGTGGTTGCTGGCCGATCGGGCAGATGGCGACGGCAACGACGAATTCCTGACGGTGACCATAGCCGACGATGGCGTGGGCCTGCCGGATGGCCAATACACCGAAGGATTGGGCCTGCAAATTGTTCGTACACTCGTGACCAGCGAGCTCGGCGGGTCCATTCAGTGGAGCCGCGCGAAGGCGGGGGGGACCGCTGTCGAGATCGTCCTCAACCTCGCTCGGGCGTAGCTCCCAAAGCCAGGTTTCGCGAATCTCACGAGCAGCACTTAACGAAGAAGGCCGCGGACCAAGGGTCCGCGGCCTTCACTGTCCTTGGGCTAGGAAGCGCGGCGTGCGCGTGCAGCGCGACGCTTAAGTGCCCGTCGTTCGTCTTCACTCATGCCGCCCCCCCAAACACCGGCGTCTTGTCCGGACTCCAAGGCCCACTGAAGGCAGGTGTCTACAACGGGGCAGCGGCGGCAGACGCTTTTGGCTTCCTCGATTTGCAGAAGTGCTGGTCCCGTGTTGCCTACTGGGAAGAAGAGCTCCGGGTCCTTTTCGAGGCAGGCTGCGCGATTACGCCAATCCATGCTGATCAGTCACTCCATTCGTGAGAACTAGAAGGGCCTTTTGTGAAAACATTCACGAGAGGCTCCAAAGGAAAGGGGCCCGCATGGGCCCCCCCTTGGTCGTCTGAGTCAAGCGTTTCATGTTAACGCCTTGTAAACAAGGGGGGGTGTTAGTGGTCGAAATGCCCGGAATCCGTGAGCGATGCATCACATCAGCCGCCAGTGCCCTCACTGCTAGATGACTATGTCCGGTAGTGTGCCAGTGTGTCAAGACCTCCCGTAAACCCTGCCAACCCGCGTCCGGCCCGGACGGAAGCGATAATCCTGATGCGTCGTCGAGCCTCGCAGCCAACAGACTTGGTGCTGGTCGCCGTCCCCTGGGAATCGTCATCATCTCAGTGGTTGTAGCGCTTGAAGCCCTCGCCCTCCTCGGGGGGGCAGCTGCTTGGTACGCATTCGAACTGTTGACGGGTGCTCCAGTGCTGACCTTTTGGGGGGGGCAATCTTCACTCTTGGGCTGCTGCTGGCCTTCTCTGCGTGGCTATTCGCCGTAAGCCACTTCTTGTTCCGCGGCTATAGGTGGACGCGTGCCGCAGCTTTGGTGGCCCAATTGTTTGTTCTCACCATTGGTTTCCCCACCGTAACCGGGGGACTGGTGTTGCAGGGAGCGGCGATGCTGATTCCGGCGTTCGCTGCGATTGTTTTCCTTTTTCAGAAGGACGTCGTGGCTTTTGCCTCGCGTACTGGGGGGGAGCTTCCGGGGCGCTTTAGCATCGGGCTGCTCCAGACACACGGCAGCATGGAGCGAGCCCGGCACCCGTTCAGTGCCCTTTGGCTTGCGATGGAAAGCTTGTGGCGAGTACGCCTTGAAAGGCTTTACTTCCGCTCCGCTAATGAGAAAGCCGCGGCCCGGGCGTCCGCCCCGATCGGACTCCAGCCTCACGCCGAGCAGTTCGCCATCGTGGGGGGGTGTTCCGGGGGGGGCTAAAACCAACCCCATACCGGACGCCTGTGCTTCCTTTGCCAGCGGCAGATGATGTAGCAAGGCCGGTCTCGTTGTTGCTGCCAGGACGATGCCACGCACTTTACCGACCAAGCCCGCCAAGGCTTGGCGTCCTTGGGGGTCAAGCAAATCGGCGTCGTCCACCAGCAGGATGCTGTTGGAGCAAGGGTCTTCGCCGCGGCCCGGGATGCCACCAGGGCCAGAATGGGCTGGCAGAAGCTGTATCCGGCGGGTAAACCCATGGGACCAAAGGATTCAGCGCGTGCAGCGATGCCAGGAGCGAGCTCTTTCCGGAGCGAGGACTGCCCAGGATGACGCTGACCCCCCCCTGTTCCCGCAGCGGCATGGTTACCGGGAGGGCTTCGTCTCCTCCGACGCCGATCCACAGTGGACCCAACGCGCTGCTTTCCGCTGTGCAGGCTCGCGCTACGTTGCCGGGGGGGGCCGGGCCTGAACTTGATCCCGACGGCAGTCCTTGTCCCTGGAATTCCGCCACAAGGTCGCGGAATTCCTCTCCTCCAGAAGCTCTGGGAGTGGTCGTACCCGGAACGGCGGTTCAGATGGAGCTAGATCACCGAACGGCCAGCGTCCATTGTCCGGAGCCACACGAAACTGAGCGACGGTTGCGTGTTGGCTGGCAAGATTTCCCATGACGACGGCGCGCCCAGGGAGGGATTCCATATCCGGGAGGCGTGGCCAGTGGAACCGCGACTCTTCAGTAGATCCCGAAGGAAAGTAAGCGCGATTCTGTATCGAGCAAAAAACCGTGAGCTGACGAGTTCCCGCTCGCCGGAGATCAAAACAGTGACGCCGACGGAACAGCCGTCCCTGACGATGTCCTGCAGAATTGCTTCTGCATAACCAAACGGCCCACTCCGGAGCGCTGTGGCCCACGAGCACCACCCGGCCACGATGAGGACCAGGGGTGAATTGGCCGTCCCGGCTTCGCCGGCACTTCGTCGACACTCCATCTCCGCAGCGAGGCGCTTTAAGACCCGCACTGCCAGGTGCAGTTGGTGCAGGCCCACGCTGGCACCGATTCGGCCTCCCTCGATGACATGTCCAAGGATGCCCCCCCTTGCATCCAGGATATAGAGGTCTGGTTGGGGCTTCTGGGTCGCGAGCATCGCGGACGCAGCCCTGAAGCAGTCCCGTATGCCACTCGAGTCGCTGCCGATCATTGCCAGATGGCCGTCTTTGGAAGGTGACCATAGCAGCGGTTCCACAACTTGATGCGCCGGCCTGTCGAGCATCGCCAATGGTCCCACCGCCCACTGCCCTTCCGTCGTGGACACGGGGCCATCCGCTTCAGGTAGCTCATCACCCCCCCAAAGGATCGTTGAGGGCAGTGGTGGGGCTACTGGACGTCTGGGAATGGGTTTGCAGAGGCGCTGCCATGCCTCGTGGACTGCTGAAACCACCCCCCCTTCGGCGCCAGCATCGTGGAGGGAGTCCGGTTTGGCGGACGTATTGGCTGCGGCAGAAAGGGGCTCCAACGCCTGGAAAGCTGACTGCACGGTTGGCAAGGAACTGTTACGCCAGACGCCAACCATAGTCATGGTCGGGGAAACCGATAGGGACGCTGTCTGGAATTCTTCGGGGGGGCTGCATGAAGCCGTTGCAAGGTAGGCCCGTCCCGGCGCTCCCACGCTTATGGAGGCAGCAGCTTTCGTATTGATGATGTCCATGGACTCCGCCTCAGACTGCACGCGCAGGGCAATGCTTGATGTCACGTTCGCCCGGATGTCGGCTGACAAGCTCCTTGGGGCCGCTGGGTAGCCATCACCAAATGAATGCCCAGGGAGCGCCCGATGGTGGCGACACGCATCAGCTCGCGGAGAGAGCTGGGGGGGCGTCGTCAACCAGCATGCGAAACTCATCAATTACCAAGACCAGATACGGGATCTTCGGATCGCTTGCCAACGCTAATCGCCGATATCCGGCGAGATCTGACACGCCGGCCGCCGCGAATAGCTCTTCTCGGCGCCGTATCTCCCCACGGAGGGAAACAAGAGCGCGGTCCAAATGGTGTTTGCTCAAGTCCGTCAGCATTCCGACGCAGTGAGGTAGGCCCGATAGTGGCCGCAAGCCTGATCCGCCCTTGAAATCAAAAAACAAGAATGTCGTGCGATCGGGTGAGTCACGCAGTGCAAGCGAAGCTACCAGTGTCCGAAGAAGTTCGGACTTACCGGAACCAGTGGTTCCGGCTACCAGCAGATGCGGGCCGTCGAGCTTAAAGTCGAAGGTCAACTGCCCGCGGTGGCCTTTGCCCAAGACTGCGGTGAGGCCGTCTTGCTTGGATGACTCTGCCCACCGCCGGAGCACCCTGCGCTGGCCGTAAGGAAGCAAATCAGCGAGGGAACATTCCTCCGGAAGCGCGTTGCTGATTCCAAGTCCTTCACCGAAAGCTGCACCCCCCCGCGCCCTACGGCAGAACCTATCGAAAACTTCGGCCGGCACGAGATCCGGGATGAAGTGCCGGCGCTCGCCGTCCGTCTCCAGATAGCCTGTTGTTCCGGATGGCGATATTTCGATGACGCCCCCCCGGAAAGCTCAAACTGTACGGAGCACCTGATAACCCGCCACGCGGCGGTTTGAGCAGTCTTCAAGACCTCGGACACGGATTCCTGATCCTGCGGTGGGTCATCGAGCATGATGAGCATCCCCTGCAGCTTGCCGTTCGCACGCTGCAGCAGATAGGGCGGTGGCCAGCGTGCTTGTGAGCGTGACCCTGGGTAGGAACCTCGCGCTCAAGGGCAACCTTCCTGTCCTGCCAAAAATAATGACGGGCGTCTCCGCCGAGCCCGAAAAGCTGGCTAGTTGCATCAACACGAATCGAAGCATCGCCTCCGTGTGATCCGGGTGGCCGCACAGTGTCACCACGGAATGTTTGGGATCCAAAGTCATTGCCGCGCTGCCTATGGACGGCGGACGGAACTGGGGATCGTCGGGAACAAGGCGCATGTTTGCTGCCGCCTGCGTGGTGCCGAGCCTGAGCCACACATCGTAGCCCTGACTGCTGATCCCGGTCGGCCCGTTGGTCCCTGCCGGCGACACCGCAGCAGCAGCGACAACGGCCTGGTCCGTGGTGGGCTCCGTTGTCATCTGTCCCACCTTGGAAGCGCGGTGAGCTGCCACAATCAGCTCTGCAGCTGAAGGCGAGCACTGCCGGCGTCGTTCAATGTCTTGCTGCACCGCGCGCGCAACGGCCAGCCTGCGTTCCCGGCGGCCCTTTTGCCCAGCGATCAGCGGGACGAGAAGGCTGATCGCTGAGATGGCTGTAAATCCCAAGTACATCCAGATTCCTGTGGCAACTGCCAGCCGATACCGGCAACTAATGGCAGCCCGGCAGCCAAGGCCATTGCCGGACGGTTTCCGGCGCGACTGGCATGAGGTACTTCGAGTGGTACGTCAACCGAACGACCTGCATCAACTGAAATCCCCGTAAGGGGACCACTGCCCGTGACGACGGTGAAGGTGGAGTTCCCACACTGCACCAATGACGATGACGTGATGAATTTTCGATGAACGGGCTGACCATCCACGAGAACCGGTTCGCGCCCCCCCCGATTGCCCTCAACATCAGCGCCGTGCTGGAAACCTCTAAGAGAGCCTGTTCCCTGGACATCCCCCCCGGATCCGGCAATGAGATATCGAACGGACCTCTGCCAATGCAGTACCTGCCCCCGTTGAATCCGGAAGGCGGAGCCTGCGCCGGGGGCCTGAATGGGTAAGCAACATTAGGGGCATGGACATGTTCTCCGTGTCTCGATGCGGCGGAGGACCATCCACAATGACGGCGCCAGAAACAAGCGGCGGTATTCCCACCGTGAGAGTAGCAGGAACTGTCCGCCCACCGAGAGCACGCCAGTTCCACGCGTTTCGCTGAGAAGTTGCTGTATGTGGGCGCCGGACGTGCCTTCGGGGGGGACGGCGATGCTGAGTTCCTCCGGGCCCTTTGTTCCAGCGGCTCCGGGGGGGCCCAGACCAACGTGCACTCCAAGGCCATGGGCTCTTCCTCCGCATTTCGTCGGGCATTGAACATCGGTTTGACAAGAATCACGCTACGGTCGTCCGAATTGAAGCGCTGCGGCCGTAATGCCCTATGTGGAAAACTCTCGCCAAGGCTCATGCAGACGCGGCCTTGACACCGGGGCATGGTGTCTCAGCTAAGATGAATCTCGTTGTCGCGTGTGCTCAATGAGGAAGGACCTTCACCGGTGATAGTGGTTGCGGAGAGCGCCGATGTTTCAGACAAGGCGATTATTGGTGATGGATCAAAGATTTGGCATCTGGCCCAAGTCCGCGAGCAGGCCGAGTTGGGTGTTAATTGCATCGTAGGACGCGGGGCCTATATTGGCACCGGAGTCAAGATGGGGGGACAACTGCAAAGTTCAGAATTATGCTCTTGTCTACGAACCCGCAGTGCTGGAGGCTGGAGTGTTCATCGGCCCGGCCGTAGTACTCACGAACGATACTTACCCCCCCCGGGCGGTCAGCCCGGATGGCGGTCTAAAGAGCGCTCACGACTGGGAGCCGGTTGGCGTCACCATTCGTGAAGGTGCATCAATCGGTGCCCGCGCCGTCTGCGTGGCCCCAGTGACCATCGGACGATGGGCCACAGTAGCTGCAGGAGCCGTTGTGGCTAAAGACGTCCCTGATTTTGCCTGATGGTCGGAGTGCCGGCCAAACGCCATGGTTGGGTCGGTAAAGCTGGTTTCCCGTTGCAGCGCAGCGGCGAGAACTGGGTATGCCCGGAGACCGGCGCCACATATGTTGAACAGAACGAGACCCTTCGAGAGGTAGAGGCATGAGCCCCGAATTCATTCCCCCCCGCCAAGCCCATCATCGGTGATGATGAGCGTAAGGCAGTAGAGGCCGTCCTGGCTTCCGGCCAACTCGCACAGGGTTCGGAGGTTGCGTCCTTTGAGCAGGAGTTCTCTCAGGTGCTCCTCGACGGCCGGGCTGCTGTAGCGGTCAACTCCGGTACTTCCGGCCTGCACCTTGGCCTGTTGGCTGCGGGGATTGGCCCCGGTGACGAGGTCATCGTTCCGTCGTTCACGTTCGCCGCCACGGCCAACTCCGTAGCTCTGACGGGGGGGCGACGCCCATCTTCGCTGACGTGGACCTGGACCACTACACGCTTGACCCGGCTTCCGTCGAATCAAAAATCACGGACCGTACGGCCGCCATCATGCCGGTGCATCTTTATGGCCACCCGTTCGACGTGGACGGCATCGGCGCAGTCGCATCCAAGCACGGCGTGAAGGTCTTCGAAGATGCAGCCCAAGCACACGGTGCCGCCGTCAACGGTCGGAAGGTGGGCACGTTCGGTGACTTCGCAATGTTTAGCTTGTACCCCCCCACCAAGAACATGACGTCCGGCGAAGGCGGCATGGTCAGCACCGGTTTGGCCGACGTCGAGCGTCGGCTCCGGTTGCTTCGTAACCAGGGCATGGAGCGCCAGTACGAGAATGAGCTTGTCGCTTCAATGCCCGAATGACGAACATCCATGCTGCCATTGGCCGCGTGCAGCTGACCAAAATCAACGCTTGGACGAAGACCCGGCAGGAGAACGCGGCCTTCTTCGATGCAAACATCGAAGGCGTTGTCACTCCCAAGGTTTCTGAAGGCTACGAGCACGTATACCACCAGTACACCATTCGCATCGCTGAGGACCGCGACGGCTTCGCCAAGGCGCTGCGTGAGGAATACAACGTGGGCTGTGGCGTGTATTACCCCCCCATCCCGAACCACCGTTTGGCTCCTTTCCAGACTTCTGATGACCTTCCCGTCACGGAGGAAGCTGCGGCCAGCGTATTGTCGCTGCCTGTACACCCGTCGCTGAGCCAGGACGACCTTGATCGCATCGTAGCTGCGGTCAACGCCATTGCGAAGGCAGGAAGCTAGTGGCAAATCTGCGTGCAGGCCTCATCGGACTGGGGATGATGGGTCGCCACCACGCCCGCGTTATTCGCGAGCTGGAGGGCGTGGACCTCGTTGCCGTCGCTGACTCCTTCGGTGACCCGCACAACGTAGCCAGCGGCCTCGAGGTGTGCAGTTCGGTTGAACAGCTCATCGAACAGGGCATTGACATGGCCGTGGCCGCTGTGCCCACCGTGCTTCATGAGGAAGTGGCACTGCGATTGGCCGAAGCCGGCGTGCACTGCCTGGTGGAAAAGCCAATTGCCAACGATTCCGTTTCGGGCCGCAGGATCGCCGAAGCGTTCGATTCGCGGGGGGGATTGATCGGGGGGGCGGTAGGCCACATCGAGCGCTTCAACCCGTCATTGCAAAGCCTCCGCGAACGGCTCGGCAACGGCGACCTCGGTGAGGTCTACCAGATCTCGACCCGCCGCCAGGGGGGGCCATTCCCTTCCCGCATTGCGGACGTCGGAGTGGTCAAGGACCTGGCAACTCACGACATCGACCTGACTGCATGGCTTGCACAGAGCAATTTCGTGAATGTAGTTGCGCACACCACCTCCCGAAGCGGGCGCGAGCACGAGGACATGGTCACCGCAATTGGCCACCTCAAGAGCGGCGTAGTCACCAACCACATCGTCAACTGGCTGTCCCCCCCATGAAGGAGCGCACCACGGTTGTTCTGGGTGAGCGCGGTGCATACATCGCGGACACTATCTCGGCGGATCTGACGTTTATTGAAAACGGCACTTTCCAGACAGACTGGGATTCCATAGCGGCATTCCGTGGCGTGTCCGAGGGGTCATCCACACGTTTTGCCCTGGCAAAGCGCGAACCGCTGAAGATGGAACACGAGGCCTTCCGTGATGCTGTACTCGGAAAGTCCATGAACATTGTCACAATGGCGGAGGGGGGGCTTGAGACCCTTCGCGTTGCCGAAGCAGTGCTCGAGTCCGCAGGGACAGGCTCCGTGGTCTCGCTCTAGGCATTGTTCTTTTTGCAGGATTGAACGGGAGGCTGGCTATGGGCCACGCCTCCCGTTCGTTTTTCCGGAACAAATGCTGCCTTGCTGCCAGGCGCCGCCGAATCGGGGGGGAACGATCGCAACGTCGGGTAGCCTTGACCAGTAGACGTGGGCATCTCTGTGCCCGCACGCCAATACACAGGAGAGTTTGTGAACGCTGATCTCGTCGTCGTCGGCTCGGGTTTCTTTGGCCTGACCATTGCAGAACGCGCCGCTACCGAGTTGGGGGCTGAAGGTTGCGGTGCTTGATCGCCGCCACCATATTGGTGGAAACGCCTACAGCGAGAATGAGGCGCAGACCGGAATTGAGGTGCACCGCTACGGTGCCCACCTCTTCCACACCTCGAATGAGCGAGTGTGGGACTACGTGAACAGGTTTACCAAGTTCACGAGCTACCAGCACAAGGTTTACACCAGCCATAAGGGCGAGGTGTACCCAATGCCCATCAACCTGGTACTATCAACCAGTTCTTCCGTTCGGCTATGAGCCCCACCGAAGCAAAGGCACTCATTGCCGAGCAGGCTGGCGAACTGGCGGGTACAGACCCCCAGAACCTCAACGACAAGGGCATCCAGCTCATCGGCCGTCCTCTTTACGAGGCCTTCATCAAGCACTACACGGGCAAACAGTGGCAGACGGACCCGAAGGACCTGCCGGCTGAAATCATCTCGCGGCTTCCCGTGCGCTACAACTATGACAACCGCTACTTCAACGACACCTACGAAGGTCTCCCGGTAGACGGTTACACGGCTTGGATTGAACGCATGGCGGATCACCCGAACATTGAGGTCGTCTTGAACTCGGACTTCTTCGACGACGGTGAGTACGGCCGGTCTTCTGTCCTCGGACAGGTACCCGTCATCTACACGGGTCCGGTTGACCGCTACTTCGATTACGCAGAAGGCGATCTGTCCTGGCGCACGATCGATCTCGAAGAAGAAGTCCTGCCCATTGAGGACTTCCAAGCTGTTCGGTTATGAACTACCCGGATGCAGATGCAGCTTTCACGCGCATCCATGAGTTCCGTCACTTCCACCCCCCCGAACGGGACTACACCAAGGACGCCACCGTCATCATGCGCGAGTTCTCGCGTTTTGCTGAGAAGGGGGACGAGCCCTACTACCCCCCCGTCAACACCTCTGATGACCGTCAGAAACTGCTGGCCTACCGCGACCTTGCCAAGGGCGAGAAATCTGTCCTGTTTGGTGGCCGCCTTGGAACCTACAAGTACCTCGACATGCACATGGCAATTGGTTCCGCCTTGTCCATGTTCGACAACAAGATCAAGCCGCACTTCACCGGTGGCGCCAAGCTTGAAAGTGGGGGAGTAGACGCATGACCGCTACAACAAACGAAAGCCAGGAGATCGCCATGACGGCCACAACTGCCGCTGAAATCCCCCCCGCTTCGACGGAACAGAGCCTGCGGATTGTCCAACGCGTGGTTTTCCCGGCCAACCGTGACCTCGACACGCTGCCCCTGTATGTGGATCCTGACACCAACAAGGTCCACAGGAGCGACAGCAGCGCCGATGTTCAGGCGATTGGCATGGCGAGGAAACTCCACCCGGAGGACATCTTGAACCGCGGCTCCGTTCAGGTGCGCCGGGGGTGAGCGTCTTTCATTCGGTTCCTACTTCAACGCCTTCCCTGCAAGTTACTGGCGCAAGTGGACCATTGCCACCAAAACCGTTCTTCACATTGAAACCGAGGGTGAGGGGACGGTCATCGTTTACCGCTCCAACGCTCGTGGCGCATCTCAGCGCGTCGACTCGATCCTGGTTGAGGGCACGTCCGTCAATGATTTCGAACTGACCTTGGCGCCGTTTGGCGACGGCGGCTGGTACTGGTTCGACCTCATCGCGGGCGGCGATGGCATGACGCTGAAAAGCGCTCACTGGGCTGTCCCCGATGAAGGCCGGCCCCAAGGCCGCGTGACGCTGGGCGTAACAACGTTCAATCGCGCCGACTACTGCCTCGAGACCATCAAGTCCATTGATGGTGACGCTGGTCTACGGGAGATCCTGGCTGAACTCATCATCGTGGACCAAGGCAACAAGAAAGTTGCCGATGAAGCTGGCTTCGATGCAGTTGCGGAGTCCATGGGCGATCAACTTCGGATCATCAACCAGGGCAACTTGGGCGGTTCGGGCGGTTTTGCCCGAAACATGTACGAGATGGTCGTTTCTGACAAGAGCGATTACGTCATGCTTTTGGACGACGACATCGAGCTGGAAACAGAGGGCGTCATGCGCGCAGTGGCGTTTGCCGACCTCTGCCGGAAGCCGACCATTGTTGGCGGCCACATGTTCGATATGTACAACAAGTCCGTCCTGCACGCCTACTCAGAGGTAGTCAACTTCTACCGCTTCCTCTGGGGTCCTGTGGAAGGACTCGGTAACCACGACTTCTCCACCGCAGGTTTGCGCTCCACTCCGCAACTCCACCGTCGCTGGGACGCAGACTACAACGGCTGGTGGATGTGCCTCATTCCCAAAACCGTTGTGGAAACCATCGGCCTGTCCCTTCCTGTCTTCATCAAGTGGGACGACGCTGAGTACTCCCTTCGCGGCCGCGCAGCGGGCTTCCCCCACCGTGACCCTTCCCGGGGGGGCAGCAGTCTGGCATGTCTCCTGGGCTGACAAGGACGATTCGGTGGACTGGCAAGCCTACTATCACGAGCGAAACCGGCTTATCGCGACCCTCTTGCACTCTCCGTTCCCCAAGGGCGGACGCATCCTGCGGGAAAGCTTGAACACGGACGTAAAGCACCTGGTGTCAATGCAGTACTACCCGGAGCAGGCCCGTGTCATGGCTCTCCGCGACGTTCTCGCCGGACCAGGCAATCTGCACGAGCAACTGCCGACCATGATGCCGAAACTCCGTGCCATGCGTGAGGAGTTCCCGGACTCGCAGGTCAAGACCGACCCTGCAGCTTTCCCGGAGGTCTTCCTCAAGCGTCCCCCCCAAGAAGCCCCAGTCTTACAAGCAGCCAGGTGCTTTGGGCTTGCTTCCCTGGGCGGTTAAGACTGTCCTCAAGCAGACGCTGGCCCCCCCTGTCCGCGATACCGCGAAAGCCAACCCTGAGGCTCATGTGGCCCACCAGGACGGCAAATGGTGGAGCTTGGCGCACTTGGATAGCGCAGTGGTGTCCAATGCCGACGGCACAGGTGCTTCATGGCACTTGCGTAACCCCCCCAGGATGGCCCGTCAATTGGTGGTCGAATCGGCCAAACTCCATGCCCAGCTCTTCTCCAACTGGGAGACCCTCCGGGCTCAGTACCGTGAGGCTCTTCCCGAGATCACGTCCATGGAGTCGTGGCGGGAAACATTCGAAGCTTCGGAGCCCAGCAAGTAGCAATGACGACTTCCACAGATACTTATGCTGTTCCCGGGGTAGGGGGGGCCGGGCTGCTGGACGTTTACCGGCGCCGGTACCTCCTCAAACTGATAGTCCGTAAGGAGCTCCGAGTAAGGTACCGGGGGGGCTCGGTCCTGGGACTTGCCTGGTCCTACGTCAAGCCGTTGGTTCAGTACGTTGTGCTGTTCTTCGCTTTGGGAATTGTCCTGCGCGTCGGGGGGGATCAGATTCCCAACTACGCGTTGTACATGTTCTCCGGCGTCATTGTCATCAACTTTTTCTCCGAAGCGTTTTCGAATGCCACGAGATCCATCGTGTCGAATGCTGCTTTGGTCAAAAAGATCTATCTGCCGAGGGAGCTGTTCCCCCCCGTTGCGTCAGTGTGGGTGGCAGCAGTTCACTTCCTCCCACAACTGGTGGTCTTGTTGGCAGCTGCGCTGCTGAACGGGTGGAAACCAGACATCATGCAGCTTATTGGAGCTGCTTTGGGCTTCGTCATTGTGGCCATTACGGCAACGGGTTTGGGCCTGTTGCTGGCGCCATCAATGTGTTCTTCCGCGACGCTGAAAACATCGTGGATATGTTGATGATGATCGTTACGTGGACGTCGCCGGTGCTCTATGACTGGACAATGATCCGTCGGCTGGCACCCCCCCCTTGGGTGTTGGTCATCTATCAGCTCAACCCGATCACAGTCGCTGTCGAATTGTTCCACTGGGCCTTCTGGTTTCCCACTGTTGACCGCCCAGTCGAACTGCCTCCGCACCTCATGTGGACGGGATTGATTGGTCTCGGTATGGCAGCCCTATTCCTTATCATCGGCCAACTCGTCTTTCGACGACTTGAGGGCCACTTTGCGCAGGAGGTCTAGATGGGCGCCGCAATTATCGTCAAGGGCCTTAAGAAGACGTTCAATCTCCGCCATTCGCACTCCCTCAAGGAGACTCTCGTTTGGTTGGTCAAGGGTCGGAAAGGCGACCTCAGCAGGAAGTTCGATGCTCTCCACGATGTGAGCTTTGAGATTCAGCCGGGGGAGACCGTGGCACTGTTGGGGTTCAACGGCTCGGGAAAGTCCACACTGCTCAAACTGATATCGGGCGTTATCCTGCCCGATAAGGGAACGGTCCGCACAAAGGGTCGCGTAGCTGGGCTCATCGAGGTTGGCGCAGGATTCCACCCGGACTTGTCCGGGCGTGAAAACGTCTTCCTCAATGCCGCCATTCTGGGAATGAGCGAGCAGGAAATCAACGAGAAGTTCGACGAGATCGTTGCTTTCTCTGAGATAGAACAGTTCATCGACACTGAAGTGAAGTTCTATTCCTCCGGCATGTTTCTGCGGCTGGCTTTCGCCGTAGCGGTCCACACGCAACCGGACATTTTCCTGGTGGATGAGATCCTGGCTGTGGGCGATGAACCATTCCAGAAAAAGTGTTTGGCCAAGATCAAGCAACTTTCGGCGGAAGGCCGGACTCTGGTGGTTGTCAGCCACGACCTCGACATGATCTCGCGCATATGCGACAGGGGGGGAGTTGTCCTTGCCTCCGGCACGGTGCAATTCGAAGGCCCCCGCCAAGGAAGCTGTAGCTTGGCTGCGGGATAGCAACTAGCCGATACTCCTTATGTGACCACGCTGTAGGGTGGATTGAAGGCCACCTCCCATCTTCTCAAAAGATGGGAGGTGGCCTTTTCCGTACCCCGGAGCAGCAATCAGAAAGTCGAAGCAGCAATCAGAAGGTCGGAGCGGCACACTAGTAGGTGCATCGGATACGGATAGGCTCTGACGTGCCTGAGGCACCCACTCCACCAGCGCACCCCACCTTCCGTGATGGTTCCAGCGGGCCTTGGAAGGCTACAAAAAAGAAGAGCGTCCTTCCCTGTGAGGGAAGGACGCTCTTCTGAGTCGCAGGTGCCTCTGGGCCCATGCCCAGCGGCTAGACAGAAACCTTTTCAGCCGGCGTCTGGATGACATGCTCTTCCGACTTAGCCCGGCGATGCCGACGAACGTAATGGAAGACAGTGAACACCAATATCCCGACCCACGCGGCTGCTTGAGCAGCAAGGCCCATGGTGAGACCCGGCGTCGTGAAGGCAACGTCCACAGAGCTTGCGCCGGCTGGAACGTCCACCAGTATTACTCCCGCCGGGCCCTGAGTGAGCTTCTGTGGTTCACCGTCGACCGTGACGGTGTAACCGGGCCACGCGAGACGGGCGAGGGTCAGCTTTCCAGCGCTGCCGTCGCCGGACAGAGTGATGTGTTCATCGTTGCCGTTCTTGACAGCATCCTGCACGGAGATACCGTCGGAAGCCCAGGAAACGGTGCCAGGATAGGGTAGCGGGTTCTCCCGCTGGAGGATTGTCCTGGTCTCATCCGAGGCCACGATGCTCCAGCCCGGGGCTACGTTCAGTTGGTCCGGGGCGATCAACGTTTTTTGAACGGCTACAGTCTCCACTTGGAGGACGTCTGCCAAAGTGACGTCAATTTCACTTGATGCCTGCTTGAACAACTCAGTGTAGGCCAGTGGGCAAGTCTCCCCCCCGCGGTAGTTCATGCACAAGGCGTTCACATAGGTGGTGAAGCTGATCCCGCTGTACCGCCCCATGCTGTTGTTGACGTCGGCATTGAGGATCTGATTGCCGTACAGAAGGCGGCCCTCAGTGAATTCCTCTCCTGTGATCTTCATGGTGTTGAAGATCTGAATGGTGTTACCCCCCCTGTAACTACTGGTTGAGTCCCGGAGCGTGTCTGCATCCACGGGGGGAACCGATCCCGGCAACAGCGTTGTTGGGAACGAACTGCCTGGACTGCATTCCAAGCGTAGCGATTGTTCCGACCACCATGACGGCTGCGAGACCGCGGTAGCCGAATCGCTTCCAGCCAAGGACGGCCAGCCCCACCAGACCCAAAGTCACGGCCAGGGTGAAGACCTGCCATTTGCCGCCCTCAGGCACCATGGACCACGCCCGATAGGTTCCAAAACCAAGGATGGCCACGGTAATGAATAACCGCTTTTTCCATGACGTGGTCTTCAGGCCCGCTGAGGCCACGACTGCGACGAGGACGATGACTCCGAGGTAAACGTACTCGATGAGCCGAATGGGCCAGCGGAAGACAAGCACCTGGGAGGGAGCGAAGGTCAGCAGGAAGTAGATTCCCGTAATGATGTAGATACTGAATATTTGACGCGAGCGGTTCCTGAAGCTGCGGAAATCAAGCCACGGAAGCAACGGTAGGACAAACCACGCCAAGTAGCTGGAGGGGGACGTTGTCTATGGGGGGGCCCAGAAGTTGTTGATCCGGGGCCTCATGGACGAGGTGCTCATGGTCAGCAGCGAGGACATATCCGGGGGAAAGGAAGAGGTCATTCAGGATTTCGCTCTGCTGCCTTACGGTGACGGCCGAGCTGAGGGGCAAGGGGAAGTAGACCAGGACGGCGGTCAAACCCACCAGCGCACCCACGATGACGATGGGAATCAGCCGACGCCAGTGCCTCATGAGCATCAGCTCGACAGCGACTGCCGCGAGAACCAGGATGACGCCAATGGCACCGTAGGGGTTTCCTGCTGTCATCGTGAGGAAACCCAAGAAGAACGGCAGGAACGGTGAGGTGTTGCGACGCGCGTAGCGGCGAACAGACCACCAGAAAACGGTAATCCAGGCGAAGGCCATCAGGCCGCCTGGCCAGCGGGCGGCCTCGTAGAAGAGCGTGAATCCGCTGAAGGGAATGGCTACACCGGCAGCAGGGCGAGCGGCCTGTTGGAACCGTAGTCGCGGGCGAGCATGAACGTCCCGAACGCCAGCAACGCGATGAACTGCACGATGATGAAATAGCTGGCCAGAGACAAGTTCTCGAAGTTCGAGACGATAACTGAGTTGACGATGTTGACCGGGTTGAAAATGCCGTAGCCCACCTCGGCCACGATGTTGCCGCCGACCCAGCCGCCTGGTTCCATCAATGGGAATCGACCGGACCGTATCTCCTCGCCCATATGCCGCCACAAGGGGAGGAACGACTGCATCATGTCATCCCAGTAGTAGAACGTGGGATTGAACAGTCGCGGAATAATGGAGGCAACGGCCGCTATAGCGGCAGTAACAATTCCCCCCCAATGCCAGTCGTGCTGCATGAAGTAGCGCCGCCGAGTGACCGGGGGGCGCTGGGCAGTAGCCCCCCCGGAGGTTCCTGCTGTCATGGTCTTAGCTTGCTCCTTAGCGCGCGGCATAAGTTTGGATATGGGCCAGAAAGACTGCCGTGGTAACGGAAAGCCGGAGGGCGTCCGTTACCACCTGCTACTTGGCCTCGGAGGCGGAGTCTACGGAGGTCTTGGAAGCGGATTGTTGCCGCCACCGGAAGTGAACGAAGGCGATACCGACGCACAGCAGATCGGCGATCGTGAACATAATTCGCGAAAGTGCAGCGATTGCCGTCGCGGCACCGGCGCTCATCATTCCGGCCAGGGCAAGGATCAAGATGGCTTCGCGGGCACCTACGCCGGCGGGAAGCAGGAACGCCAGCACTCCGAGCGTCATTCCAAGAGCCAATGCACCAGTCAGTACCAGGAACGTTGCGAGGTCGAGGGTGGCCTCATGACCAACCAGGATCCACAGGTGCAGGCCGAAGCACAGGTACATCAGAACGCCAAGAATGAAGCCTTCACCATGGTGTTGGCCTGAATTCGTTCGGGGAGCGGTGGCCGGCGGAACACTCGCAGAACGATGTTGACCAGGAACGTCACGACGTTCGGGTTCATCGCCAGGATCACCACCGGGAGTATGACGTACAGCCACTGCAGATTGGGCTGCCGCTGCACCAGGATTGGAAGAGCTGAAGCTCCAACCACCAAGGCTGCGCCAATGGTGATTCCGGTGCTCACCAGGGATGCTACGAAAACCTGTGCGCGCGCAATGCCGTTTTTACGGCCAAGCTCCATCTGAAGCACGAATGCCCACACAGAGCCGGGCAGGTACTTGCCGATCTGGCCGACCAGGTAGATCTGGTTGAGCACCAAACCTTGGGGTTCAATGTCTACTGACCTGAGCAGACTCGCCATGACAACCCGCCACATGTACATCCCGAGGAGGACGCCAGGGATGAGCGCCAACAGGGACAGCAGGACCTGCCACCATTGCAGGGCGAAGACGGTGGCTTGGACTTGCGGCCATTGGACTGCAATGAAATACACCGCGGCGGCGAACACGATCACTACCAAGGCTCGCCGGGCGAAGTCGACCAGCTTTGCCTTGGTGCTCTTTGCAGCGGGCTGTTCCGGATTCAGATCGTTGTCATTTGAAGGTGTTTCCGCGATTGAACCCGTCATGAGGCATGCGTTCCCGCGCTTGGCGCCACGGCAAACTCACTCCGACGGCGGCGCATGGCTACCAGCCTTTGAACATCTTTACGACGTCGGCAGTCCGGATGGTGGTTTCGCCTGGTTCGTCGTCGGGAGCCAGCGTGACGGGGGGGACTTCAACAATCCTGAAACCTTGCTTCTCAGCGGCGTACACAACCTGGGTGCTGAAAAGAAACCCGGGGGGGTCATCGAAGCGGTCAACCATGCTTCGAAGCCAGTCGCCGTCGACGATCAACGTTCCTTGGGAGTCACCAATCTTAGACCCGAGTATTACCTGTCGCAGCGTCTTGAAACCAAAAGTGGTAATACCGCGAATGACACTGCGCTCGGTGATCGAGTCCTTATGGGCTTTCGAACCGATGACAATGTGTGGTTTGGTTTCAAGCTTCTTGTCTTCGTCGAGATCATCTGTGCCAAACGGCAGATCGTCGGCGGTGAGAAGCACTCTACGGCCGGAGCTGGCTTCGATGCCCCGGCGATATGCATTGCCCATGCCCTTTTGGCTCTGGAGAACCTGGAACGTCACGTTGGGAGTGTCCACCGCATGCTTGAGGGCGACCTCGAGTGTGTTGTCGGAAGAACCGTTCTCCACGATGATGATCTCGGAGGTGCCACTGGTCAAGTAGCCGGAAAGACGGGCCATTGTTGCCGCCAAAATCCGTTCTCCGTTATAGACCGGGATCACAACGGAGAGATCCGGTTGGCCTGCCTGGTCGAAAGTCAAGACTCTCCTCGGTAGTTCGTGCCGACGAATTCTTGAACGCCAGCCGCAGCCCGCAACGCTGTTGTCACGAGTTCCTTGCAAACCCTCAGTCTAGTTCATTGTTGGATACCTTCTGTGGAAGGGAACCGGCTTCACCGCTGGCAGCAGACGAAAGGGGGGTGCACCGGATATTCTCCGATGCACCCCCCCTCAAAACGGCAAGCTATGTCCGGTCCCTATCAGGGGGGGAGCGACGTGAATCCTTGCCATCCGGTGCCTACCTGGCCCCAAGCCAGCCAGCCCCCCCCGGAACCGTTGCCTGGGTAGAGCCACAAGTTGCCGTTGGCGTCCCGGGCAAGTACATCAGCTTTGCCATTCCCGTTGAAGTCTCCCGGGCCGAGCAGCGCTGTCATGCCGTTCCATCCGCTTCCGATTTGGGAGCGGATGCCCCCCCAGCACTGCTGCCATTGCCAGGGTAGAGCCACAGCACCTGCAGTATCCCGGGCCAGCACATCAGTCTTCGCGTCGCCGTTGAAATCGCCCGTGCTGAAGATGGCATTCATGACGTTCCACCTGCTCCTACTTGAGTGCGGCCAGCGCTGAACTTCCCCCAGGCCGTCGCCCTTGTAGAGCCACAGGACTCCAGAGGAGTCCCTCGCCAGGACATCGGATTTGCCGTCCCCGCTGAAATCCCCGGGGGGGCGATCACGGACGTCATACCGCTCCAGCCTGCGCCCGCTGCCTCAGGAGGTTGCCAGCCGCCCACGCCGTTTCCTTTGAAGAGCCACATCTGCCCGGACGCGTCCCTGGCCAGGACATCACTTCGTCCGTCCCCGCTGAAGTCCCGCGTTGGGACAATCAGGTTGTAGTTGTTCCACGAAGTACCCGTGTTGACCTTGCCCAGCCATCCGCCTGTGCCGTTGCCCGGGTAGAGCCACAAAGTACCGGCGGCGTCCCTGGCCAAGACGTCGTTCTTGCGTCGGAGTTGTAGTCCTTCCAGGTGTTGGTTGGCGCCGCAGGCAACGTGTACGTCTGCGAGGCTACTGCGGATTGGTTTCCTGCAGCATCAACGGCGAAGTACTTGACCGTAGTGGTTGCCGTTGGAGTCACCGTAACTGTTGTGGTCCCGCTAGCTGGAAACCGTCGGAGTGGAGTTGTTCGTGGTGTAGTAGATCTTCGCGCCGGTCTCGGTGGTCAGTGTGACCTTTTGCCCGAGGGTGAGGTTGCACCTTGCGGCTGGCAGTCACGGTAGGCGCTACATTGTCCAACACGTATACCTGGGCTTGGGGGGGTGCAGAGGCGTTGTTGGATGCGTCGACGGCCATGTACGTGATGGTCTTGCTTCCCATCGTGATGGGACCGGTGTAGAGCGTACTGGCGTGGTAGGAGTCGTGCCATTTTCCGTGTAGTAGATTTTGGCGTCGGATTCATTCGCGGTCAGCGTGACCTTGGTTGCAGGACCGTACGTTCCGCCCAAGGGACTGGCTGTCACTGTAGGTGGTGTCGTGTCCGCCACGAAGACGGTGAAGTTGACGCCTGCGACGGTGGTGTTGCCGGCAACATCCCGGGCCTCTACCTCGAACCTGTTGGGTCCGTTGGCGATGTCTGCATAGACCTTGGGTGAGGTGCATGCGGTGAAGGCATCGGTTCCCAGGCGGCAGCGGAATCCCGCCACATCCGGAGAAGTGGAGGCGAACTGGAACTGGTACCCGGCTCCCACTGTGGCCCCCCGCTGGCCGGAGCCGTGATGGCTACCTGGGGGGCCGTCAGATCAGCTGTCACGGTCTGTGCAGCAGCAAGGCTGACATTCCCGGCTGAGTCTGTGCTGCGGATCCTCAATGTATGGGTGCCCGCAGTTGTGAGCGTGAAAGTGTCGCCAGGTACACAGGTCTGGAAAGCGGCATCGGCAGTGGAGTCAACAGAACAGGAGAGTGTTGTTCCTGGCTCGAAAGTGGCACCGAGGACCGGTTTGCCGTTGACGACTTGACCACTGTTGGGGGCAGTGAAGACCGGCGCAGCCGGGGCGACCGTGTCCACTGTGAAGGTCCGTGAAACCGGAACCCGCCGGGGGCCGGCCTGACGGAGAACGTCTGCGGTCCGTTGTTCAGTGCAGTTGACGTGTACGTTCCGCCAGTGCAGGCCACCCAAGCACCGCCCATGGAGCACTCCAAAGCGCTGCCTGCTGGTTCCGCTGCCACACCGAACGTTGGAGTGGTGTCGTTGGTGAATTCGGGGTTGGGAGCTTGTGCACCACTCGCCAGCGTGGGGGCCGGAAGTAATTTTGGCCACAGCGCCGCCGAGGATGCTGATGCTGCCCCCCCTGCCGGTTCCCGGAGGGGAGCCCAACTGTCCGGGGGGGTCGTCCAGGACCAGCAGTTGGCCACCGCGCATACCCAGGCCGCTGATCTTGCTGAAGCCCAGAGCCATTGGTTGTCTACTGCACCGGTGGCGAGGTTGAGGCGTGACACTTTGTCTGTGCCTGCGGTCGTGCCGCTGCTCGTCCCCGTGTAGATAACGTGGGCGTCGTAGTCGTAGAAGATCGACGCCGCGACGCCAACGTTGTAGGAAGCCAGGGGTATGTAATCTGTCATCTCCCCGTTGCCCGGGGCAGAGAACGCCCGTAGGCCAGTGGTTTCCAGAACATACACACTGACATATCCATTGCTGTCATAACCTGCCGCCACAAGGCCCAGTGCCCGGGTGCTGACCGACGCAACGGATTCGATGCTTGGGTGCATGATGGTCGGATCAACGATCTTGATGATTGATCGGGCGTTGGCGAACGACAGATAGATGTTGCCGTCCGGGCCGTCCGATACTGCGTTCGGGCGGACGTCGCCGTCGAGGACCGTCAGCGTACTGCTGTATTCAAAGAGGTCCAGCGGCGGATTCCATACAGCCCGTACAACATGTGAACTCCCAACGGCTGAGTCCGGGATGAAGGCGGTTTCGTCGCCGTTGCCGAGAGAGCCAGGCGTCGGGTCGAGCACGATGGAAACCCCGGGCACTTTGGGGGGGCCCGGTCCGGCTCCAGGCAGACTTCCGCCCAAGCACGTGTCCTCCTCAATGGTGCCGGCGTTGCCATTAACTGGTTCGGACATCCGGCAGAATCCGGCCACGCTGTCTGAAACCCACATCCTGCCGATGGGGTCCAGAACCGTTCCAGCCGGCTTGGTGAGCCCGATTCCTATGATCTGTTTCTGTTGGTCGGCGTGTGCGGGGGGGTACTGGAGACCACCGCTGTCATACCTGCAACCGTCAGAAGAACCGCAGCCAATGCTGTGGTGAGCTTGTGGCCGCGAAGCCGCCAACGCCGTCGTGCCTTACCTGCTGTTCCATCACGCCACTTCCTTCAGCCACTTGGTCAGGACTGCGGCCTGTGGTGCCATGGGCGCCAGGGTGAGCGCTCCCTTGACGATGGGAACACCGCCAAGCCCGTAGAGTGCCGTACTTATGGTTGGTGGATTGTTTCTGGTGCAGGCTTTTATAATCAAAAGGCAAATGTCATTGCGGGCGCCAACGGCCCCCCCGTTTCAAGAGCGCCATTTACCGCGGCATTTTCTTCGGCCACCAAAACCTGGGGGGGCTGAGGGCCCACATATGTCACCACGACATCTGCGAATTTCTTGTATTGCGTGTTGGCCCAAACCTCTTCAAGGCTCGACAAGATGATGAGCGGATTTCCATTTATTCCGCGGCACTCAAATTGATAGCGCTTTACTGGTTCGGGTCTTTCGACGCGTGGTTTGTCGGCATCGCGGCATTCGTCACGCCCAGCCTGAATGGCTCAACATTTTCAACGACCTTGACCGAGCAGCCTGTAAGAACGAGACCGGCTAGGCCAAGCTGGACGATAGCGCGTCTTGGCATGTCCACCGAGGGATCCCCCACTTCATTCGGATGCTCCCCAGCTCCGCATGCAGTTGGATTTTCGCCCCAGCCGTTGCCGGCTGCATTACTCTATCTTCTCCCAAATTCCGCATTTGTCACTAGTTAGTACGTCTTTTTCTTTCAGGAGTATTCCTGATTGGCCTTCAGCTGCGCCGCCGCTGGCTTCGTGCTGCCGTCAGAGGCCGTCACCGACCACGTGCAGCCCTCCGGCGGGGGGGTCTTCCGGAGATGGAACTTTCCGGGAACCAGGCCGTCGTTCGTCACCGCATACTCGCCGTCCGCGGCTCTTTCGCCGGACGCCCAAAAACCAATGACTCTTCCTTGTGGCGCCCTCGGGCATAGCTCGCCGGCTGCCTGCAGCATCTGCCGGCTGCTGCGTCCGAAGAGCTCGGAAGCTGCTTCGTCGCTGACGCGGCTACAAAGCGACAATGCAGTTAGGTAGGCTTCGAGTCCTTCGATGGTGGCACGCCGGGCTCAGCTATGGAGATGATCCTCGCTTCATCTTCGGTGGGTTCGAACGGGACAGGCCCCTCGTAGTTTGCCGTGCAGGAAGCCAGCCGGACATATTCCGAGGAAGCCCAAACCTCGGCGAGGCTTGTGTACGCAACGTCTGGAACAGCCTCGTTCAGGCTTGAACATAAGTACGAGAACCGGCCTGAATCATCAGGCGCGCCGGCACCCTGCCCGCTGCCTTCGCCTGGTTCCGTTGGTTCGGGACTCGAGGTGGCTGATGATGAGGGTGTTGGGGTGGGAGGTGCCGATGCAGAAGAACCGGACGATGCCCCCCCGGTCGAAGGCGTCGTCGTGGGTGTCGTAGCGCCTGAGCAACCAGCCACAAGCAGTAGCAGCGCCGCAGCGGCCGGGTACAGGGTTCGCATGGTGACCTCCACCTCCATGGTTGCCATAACCCGAACGCCGGTCAATGAATTTGGCTGCGAATCGGGTATCGATACCGCTACGAAAATTGGCGGCGCGCGTACATCGAAGGCCTTGCTCCGGAGACCAAGGCCTTCGACGTTCACGGTGCTTAGGCGAACATCGAGTTCAGTGTGTTGATGACAGTTGCTTCTACGCCCGTTGTTCCGCCACGGAAGTGGCCGATGTGTCCGTACACAGTCATGGAGCCGCCAGCGATCCCGGGATGGTCCGGGTCCCAGCCGCCCTCATAGCTGCCGCCGGATGAGTAGGGTGGCAGGAACTGTGCACTGGGCACGTAATAGCACGATTCGTTTCCGTAGCCCCCGACGATCACGCCGTTTGCACCGCCGAACCTTGCCCGGAAGTATGCGGCATAGCCGCTCACCAGCTCGCCACCGACGATCCCGATCCTCAGTTGAGGGCTGCCTCCGAACTTCCACACCTGGAAGGGACAAACGACTGAGGTTTCATAACTGCCGCTATCAATTCGACCGATCATGACCTGGGCGTGACGTCCATACCAGGCGGGATTGCCATCGAGGTTGGGAAGCCGGGACGCATAAGCGGCCCGGACAGCTGCCAGGTTTCCGGCCGTGGGCGTGATGTCCAGTGGTATCTGAACTTCTTGGTAGCTGGTCTGGAGCGGGCTGCCAATGCTCCTTCCCGGCGTCTGCATGGCCACATCAACAGCAGCACCGAGCCTGGTGGCGTACTCGTCCCTCAACTCCCAACTGGGTACGCCCATGGGGTTCTGATCTCCAGCCGCTCCCTGCAGGAATAAGGCAAAACACTCAGGGTTGGTGTTTTCGATGTAGTTGCACGCCCCCCCGGCGGGGAAATCGCCGTCGAAAAGTGTGCGCATACCTGCCGCGACCGGATGGCATGCGTAATTGAAGATCACCGCCGCGGCGTTGCCGTTTGGCTTGCGTGCACGATGACGGGGGACTGTGTTCTCAAGGTAGGGAAGGCCCACCCGGTTGTACGCGATGCTGGCCGTTGTGACCTTGTAATCCAAAGTGACGGCGGTCTGCGAGGCGTTGAGCGCTTCACTGGCAGCGTCCACGAGGTCGTTCTCCAAGTGCTGGCTGTAGGTCTCCACCATTGACAAATCTGACAGCCCGTAGCACATGAACGGGTGGAGGGTGTCAACGACGGCCGGCCCGTTATGGGTGTGGGTGGACTGAATCAGGATGTCGCCGTTGGACCAGCTTGCCAACTCCAGGATCCGTTGCCGGGCCCGCTGATGGAGGGATCTGGGCAGGGCAAGAATATCCACGCTCATGATCAGGTTGGGGGGAGCCGTTTTCCCAAAGCACGATCGCCCGAACCCACAGTGATTCGTAGGGGGCGCTGCTGGTGGCCTCCCGGCCGCCGTCGAGGGTCCCGTACCCCCCCGCCATGTAGGGATTGACGTCAAGCGGCGGCGAAATGCTGACCTTGGCCGTTGAAACGGTAAACGCCATGAAAGATCACTCCTTGATTGTGCGCATTGGTGACCTTCGCTTGCCCCCCCCAAACAAAGCCCGTTTCCCGAATGCGCTGAACAGCCAATACGTGAGACCACCTTCATTAGATCACGCAATCCCGGGATTTAGACCTGTCCGTTGGCCTAAACATTATTTGTTTCCTTTGCGTAGTTTTTGCCAAATGCGAAAGGGCCTGCGCACTCCTTTTCGGAGTGTGCAGGCCCTTGCCGAATTTCGGACTCGTAGCGCCGGCGTCTAACTTCAGGCGGGTGCGAGGATTCTCAGCCGCCCCCAACCAGTGCCAACTTTGGTGGGTGAGCCCCAGCTGCGATTCTGTCCTACAGGGTAGTAGCGCAGATCGCCGCCGGTGGTCCGCGCCAGGATTCCGGTGGAACCGACTCCTGCGAAACCACGGATGGCTCCGTAGCTGTTGACCACGTTCCAACCGGTTCCCACTATGCCGGGCGCTTCCTGGACCAGGGCTCCACTGCCGTTTGACCGGTATAGCAACAGGTCACCGGCGGAATTCTTGGCCAGGAGGTCCATGTTGGAGTCCTTGTCGAAGTCCATCTGGGCGATGTCCAATCCGGCCCAACCTGTACCAATCTGAACCCGGGCGCCCAATGAGGTGCCGGATGGATTGCTGATATGGAACAAGCGACCAGCGGGATCGTAGCCAACGATGCTCGGTCGTGCATCGGACTTCCGCCACGAACCAACTGTAAGAGTCCAGTCCTTCCAACCGGTCCCGAGGCTGATCGGCGCCCCCCCGTAGCCCCCCCGGCCCGCGAATCCTGGGTAGACACTAAGCCGCCCATCGGTCCACTGCGCAACGATGTCCAAAGCGTCGTCGTTGTTCCAGTCTGCGAGGAAACCCGCCTTGAGGCCGGTCCACTGCGTGCCGATAAGCTCGGCTGGCATCAAGGAAGTAGACCCGGACCCGGCGTAACGGTACAGGTTGCCGTCTTGACGTGCGGCCACGACGTCTTGCGCGTCGACGCCGAGAGTCCTCTCAACGTTGACCGGTGCGCCGCTGATCACGTTCGCGTCATTCCATCCCACTCCGATGAGGAAGCGGTTGCCCCCAGGACCCGGAGACTGCCGGATAGTAGTACAGGTCACCATTGGCAGTCCGGGCGTGGAGGCCCTGCGAACCGGAGCCGTTGAAACCCGCCGCGGAGCTCACCGATGTCATGCCGGTCCAGCCGTTGCCAATCACCCGGCTCGTCTCGGAGAGGAACGATCCCACACCGTTGGAGCGGTATAGACGCATGATGCCGTCGGCCGTCCGGGAGACGATGTCCTGGTTGCCGTCACCGTCGAAGTCCAGTTGATTGAATTGGTGCCCTCCGAAGCCGGTCCCGATAAGCACGCCTCCGTTGAGGGCGCCTCCTGCCGCATTCGTATAGCGGTAAAGGTTTCCTTTGCCATCCTGGCCGATGACACCCGGATAACCGTCCCGCGAGTTCCACCACCCAGCCGTGAGTGACATCTCCTGCCACCCTGTTCCCACCAGCAAAGGCGAAAGGAATCCGCCGCCGGAGGCGCCGCGGAACACTTGGAGCGAGCCGTCCCGCCACTGGGCGAGGATGTCTTGGACTCCGTCCTGGTTCCAGTCAACGACATGGACGGACTGCGCAGTGCCCCAACCGGACCCAATCGTTACCGGGCCCGTGATGCGGCCTTGGCCGTCTGCGGGGGGGAAATTGTCCAGGCGTCCGGAGGGCATGGCAGCGAGCACGTCAGCCCCCCCGGACCGGATGGAGGGGCTGGATGGGCGGGGGACTCCGCGCGCAAATGTCCGAAGCTGGTCATAGGTGCCGTTGAAAATGTTTGAATCACCCTCGAAGGGGGCCGGTGCTGCTGTACTGCCACATGGTGTAGTTGCCCCCCCAACTGACCGGCAGGTTGCCCGGGGGAGTTGGTTGGGTTGTTCCAGTAGGACGCGATCCACAGGGGGGTAGCTGCCGAAGGTGGAGTTTCCCACGCAGGTGTTCCACCAGTCAGTGGTGCTGTAGATCACCGGGAAACGGCCGGTCAGGGCCTTGACTGTGTTACCAAAGTCGGCCGCCCACTGTCCGAGCTGCGCCTTGGACATGTCATAGCACGTGTTGCCGAAGTAAAACCCGTTGATGGTCCGTCCGGCATAGGGGTTGTACTCAATGTCCAGGACGGGAGGCAACGTGTAACCGTCGGCTGTCCAGCCGCCACCGTTTGCCACGAAATACCGGGCCTGGTCAGCACCTGATGACCAGTTGGGTATGGCGAAGTGGTAGGCGCCCCGGACCATGCCTACGCTGCGGGAGCCGTTGTACTGCTGTGTGTAGTTCTCATTGAGGTAGTAGTTGCCCTCCGAAGCCTTGACGTATGCCCATCGGGAACCTTGATTCCATTGGTTCTGCCAGTTGACGTTGCCTGGTGGGCACTGACGTCCTGTCCGGCAATGCCGATGGAGGGGGGGCGCCAGTGTCCCGGGTCAGCCGCCATGGGGGGGAACGCTGAGTCCACGGCTCCGCCGATTGCTTTCGCTCCAGCAGGCTGCGAAGCCGCCTGCTGCTGCTTGGCCATTACTCTCGGCGAGCGCTGCCCCATTTCTGCACCACCGGCTGGAATGGCGGCTCGCATGGCCGTTTTCATGGCTTCGGCGTCCGGGGGGCGTTGCCGGGCATGGATTTGGGTGTTGCGGCAGGTGCTTCGGGCTGACCGGAGGCGGTTGGGCTTGTCACCACGGGTGAGGGTTCGACGGCGGCCGGCCGCTCTTGCTGCTCGGGCACCTGCGCATCCGTTGGCAACTCGCTGTCCGGCGCGGACCCGGAGCCGTCACCGGCCGGCCAGGGGCCCTGCGGCGGCGGGCTTTCCTGAGTGTTGGAAGGCGGGGCTGGTTGAGGTCCGGAAGCTGCGCCCATGCGGGAACTCCAAGGCTGCAAGCCGCCAGCAATGCGACAGTTAGCGCCAGGCCGGCACGTGCCAGAGGGATGCGGTGGACCGTGTCCATCGAATTAGTTTTCATTTTCACATCCGGCCCTGTACCGCGGCTTAGCGGCGCATGGTGTGGCTTGCGGACAAGCTCCAGGGCGGGCGCCTGCGCATGAGACCAAAGGCCAGCTCCTAACGGGCTTTACCCTAACATTCCGAAACTGGAGTGACTAGTGGGATTCAGGATGCTTGTGTGACAGATGATGGCACTTATCCACACGTGTTTTCTCAGTGACTTGGGCGCAGGGATTCGCTCGCCTAGCGTGAGTGACTCGAGATGCGCCTCTCATTTACGGTTCGTGATCATGGGGGAGAGATGTGGATGCTGTAAAAATCGTCGAAGGAGAAGTCCGGGAACTCATACGACGCCGCGGACTGGATCCGCTGGAACAAACAAACGACGTTCGGCTCCTCGTGGATGAGGCCGTCAACGATTACGACGAGCGGGCACTCCTGGGCCCCCTGCCTTCACTCGGACACCTCGAGGCCGCCCGACAACACATCTTCGATGCCGTAGCAGGGTTTGGGCCGCTGCAGCCGCTCTTGGATGATGCCGGAATCGAAGAGGTATGGATCAATGCGCCGCACGAGATCTATGTGGCCCGCAATGGGGAATCCGAGCTGACGACCGTAACACTCACCGAGCAGCAGGTGCGGGATCTCGTGGAAAGGATGCTCAAGAGCTCGGGGCGCCGTTTGGATCTCTCGTCGCCTTTCGTGGATGCGGCACTTCCCGACGGATCCAGGTTGCACGTAGCGATCCCGGACATCACCCGTAAGCACTGGGCTGTGAACATCCGGAAATTTATCGCGCGGGCAAACCGACTCGAACACCTCGTTGAGCTTGGAAGTCTGACACCCCCAAGCTGCCAGGTTCCTTGGCGCGGCTGTAGCCAGCGGGCTCAACATCCTGGTGTCGGGAGCCACCCAGGCGGGAAAGACAACCATGCTGAACTGCCTTGCCGCAAGCATCGGTTCCCGTGAACGTGTCATCACGGTCGAGGAGATCTTTGAATTGCAGCTCCCGCTGCGCGACGTAGTCGGGCTGCAATGCCGCCAGTCGAATCTCGAAGGGGGAGGGGGAAATTCCGTTGCGGCGGCTGGTTAAGGAAGCGCTTCGGATGCGTCCGGATCGCTTGGTGGTGGGAGAGGTCCGCGAAGCCGAAAGCCTAGATATGCTGATCGCCTGAATTCCGGGTTGCCTGGGATGTGCACTGTGCATGCCAATTCTGCACATGATGCCGTCACTAAGATCTGCACGCTACCACTCCTGGCAGGAGCGAATATCTCCAGCGCTTTCGTAGTACCCACAGTGGCATCCTGCATCGACCTCGTGGTGCACTGCGGCCGACATTCAACCGGGCGTAGGCAGGTGACCGAAATTCTCTCCCTGGGGGGCGCAGGGTGGAAAACGGGATCATCGAATCCACTGGTGTCTTTGGCTTGGTTGCAGGTCAGTTGCAGCCCAGGGCAAACTCCATGCCGGCAGCGGAAAAGTTTGCCAGGGCAGGCTTTGACGTGGCTGCCCTCTTGGAGTTGAACTGATGGCCCCCGTTGCTTGGGATCGTGGGTGGTTTGGGAGTGTTCCTCGTTTGGTGGTCCGCATGGGTCGAGCCACCGGTTGAATCCAGAAGTAGCAGGCCCCGTCGCTTGGACCTCCTACTGATGTCAGCAGGGATCGAAAAAGTAACGGGCGGCGGACTCCTTGCCACCTGCGCCGGCTTCGGCTTGTTTGCTCTGCTGGCGTTCTACGTTCTGACAGGGTCGCCGCCGGTTGCCTCGTGTTTTGCGATATTCGGTTCCTGGATTCCGTTTGCGGCTGTACGTTGGCGGGCCCGGAAGCGCAGGACTGCGCTCCGGCAACTGTGGCCGGATGTGGTGGACCACTTGCGGTCGGCGATTCGTGCGGGTCTTGCACTGCCGGAGGCGTTGATCCAGCTGGGACACAATGGACCGGAAGAGCTAAGGGAGTTGTTCCTGGACTTTGGAGCCGACTATAGAGCTGCCGGGAATTTTGAGGCGGCGGTGAACAGACTCAAAGGTCGGCTGGCAGACCCTGTGGCCGACCGCATCGTAGAGGCCCTGCGAATGACCCGCGAAGTGGGCGGTTCAGACCTTGGGCGCATGCTGGGTACCCTTTCGGTGTTCCTACGGGACAGCGCCCGGACCCGCAGCGAGCTTGAGGCCCGGCAGTCCTGGACCATCAATGCTGCCCGGCTTGCTGTAGCTGCTCCCTGGATAGTTTTGGTGGTCATGGCAAGCCGGCCGGAAGCATGATGGCTTTCAACTCCGGCATGGGCGCGGTGGTGTTACTGGGAGGGCTGCTGATCTCAGTTTTTTGCTACTCCGTGATGCTTCGCGTTGGTGCCTTGCCAGAGGATGAGCGGGTTTTTCAATGAACACCTCGGTTGCTATCGCCATGTTGTGCGGCCTGATTCTCGGCGCCGGATGCTGGCTAATGGTGGTGCGGCTCCCGTTCATGCGGCCACCGAGATTCTCTGACCGCATCGAACCGCAGTTGAAGTCGCAGAACCTCGATTCGCGCCTTCTCCGCGCGCCAACACAGAATCTCACGCCTTTCGGCCCGTTGGAACGGATTCTCCGCCCTGTCATTCGCGATGCAATCATCGCTATGTCCCGCTTCAATCCCGGTTTCACAGCCCTCGGCAAGAGGCTTGCCCGTGCCGGATCGACAAAATCCACCTTGGATTTCCGGGCTGAGCAGCTTCTGTGGGCCAGCGCCGCTTTCGTGCTCGCTGTCCTCGTGGTTATCGGGGGCGCGACCTCCGGGCGATTCAGTCCGGCCGGCTCTTGTATCGCAGTCCTGGGAAGCGCACTAGGAGGTTACCTGCTTCGCGATTTTGTGTTGGGACTGAGGATCAAACGGAGGGAATCAAGGATGTTGTCCGAGTTTCCCAGTCTCGCGGAGCTCATGGCGCTCGCTGTTGCTGCGGGAGAGAGCGCGATGGGCGCAATGGACAGGGTGAGCCGCAGCTCGAATGGTGAACTTTCCGGGGAATTTGCCACAATCCTGGCGGATACACGGTCGGGGAAACCGCTGACGGAAGCACTTCAGGCCTTTTCATCAAGGGCGGAATTGCCGCCCCCCCTCGTCAGGTTCATCGACGGTCTGGTGGTTGCTGTTGAACGCGGAACGCCCTTGGCGGACGTCCTACGGGCGCAAGCTGCAGACGTCCGCGACGCCGCACAACGGGAACTCATGGAGTCTGCAGGCCGAAAAGAGATTGCCATGATGGTGCCGCTTGTCTTCGGCGTGCTTCCTCTGACCGTAGTCTTCGCTGCCTTCCCGGCCATTGCGGCTCTGGAAATGAGCCTCTAACGCACAGCCATCAATATGTCCTATCCGTACATTCAACCAGCGACGCTACGTCAATGGCTGCTGGAAACACATTGGGGGGGAAACCATGAAACGAGTTACAAACAAACTGTCCGCTGTCTCTCTCCCTCTGCTTTGCCCCTCATGGGTGTTCGTGGCCATTGCTTTGAGGGCACTGCCCGACAAGGAAAATCGCGAACGCGGTGATGTCCCAGGTTGGGTGATGATCACCCTGATGTCAGCGATCCTCGTGGCTGGACTACTTGCCATCGCCACACCGGCGTTGGGCGATCTCTTCAATCAAGCAATGAGCAAGGTGGGCAAGTAGGACGCGGGATGGACAATAAGGGCCCCGTGGGTGGTTGTTTCAAGCCGGCAAGTGTCGGACAGGTGAATGAGCGCGGATCAGCGGTTGTTGACTTCGTGTTGGTTGGCGCATTGCTGACCCTGTTTTTCATGGCGATTGTTCAACTAATGCTGGTGCTGCACGTTCGGAACACGCTTATTGATGCTGCCGCTTCCGGAGCGCGGTACGGGGCGTTGTCGGATCGAACGTCCGCGGACGCCCGTTCCCGGACTGCCGAGTTGATTGGTGCCGCATTGAGCGGTGATTTTGCCCGCGATGTCACGTCGACTGAAATCACGATGGATGGGATCCGAACCTTGGAAGTGACAGTGAGGGCACCCCCCCTGCCGGTGGTTGGCCTGATCGGCCCCCCCGCCCGAACCTTGGAGGTCAAGGGTCATGCAGACCTCCCGGGGGGGTGACACGCCAAGGTCACTACTCGTCGCTTTCCGGCTTAGGCTGCGGGCGGCCTTGTGCTTACGGGCGGAGCCGCTTGGGACAGCAACGACTTACGCTCCCCGTCAGGAACAGGAAGCCCAGGGGGGGGCAACGCCACGGTGGAATTCACCTTCCTGGGGGGGTTGTTGCTCATGGTCCCCCGTGGTCTATTTCGTGGTGACCGTAGGCCAGATTCAGGCGGATCGTTTGCTGTGGTGGGTGCTGCTGACCAGGCAGCTAAAGTCTTCGTGACGCAAGGGGGATCCCGCCAGCGCAAGGATCGCAGCGGAGCGCAGTGTTCTTCTGGCCCTCAAGGACCACGGCCATGGACTCGAGAAGGCCAGCATCACCATCGATTGTGATCGTGGGAGTTGTTTGGCGGCCGGTGCGACCGTAACAGTGACAGTGCGCCTGGAGGTGTCTTTGCCCTTGACGCCATTCGGGGGACGTTCTGCAATTGCACGCGAGTCGACTCAGTGCCTCGGCATCGCAGGTTGTAGGGCGTTACAAATGACAGTGGTGTCATCGAGTGGACACCTCGGGAGGATGGCCAGGTAACGGTTCTCATCCTGGGGTTCGTGCTGTTGTCGCTTCTCCTGGCCTCGGTGGTCATGGGAGCTTCAGCTATCTATCTGGAGCGCAAGAAGCTCTTGTCCCTGGCTGACGGAGCGGCTCTCGCGGCCGCGGATTCCTACACGGCGGGCGATATTGGGGGGGGAAGCGGTACTCCTTCCACCTCGCTGGTGGATGGAAGAGTGCTGGCCGCAACCGGCTCCTACCTAGACGCCAGCAACGCTTTTTCCCGCCATGACCAGCTGGCTGTGGCAGCGGGGGGGACGGGTAGCGAGCCGGGGGGGTACCGCGGTGGTAGTCCTCACTGCCGTGGCGCATCCGCCGATGGTCAGCTTCCTACTCCCCGAAGGGATTCTCATTGAGGCGAGGTCAACGGCCCGTTCCCGGCTGACCCAGTAAGTGCATCTTCCACGGGCAGGGCGAGGACGCCATGAGGGAGGCCGACGGATAGCGTACGCTGGGAAGATCATGGCTGAAATTGATTTTCCCGCGGAAATCCGCGCACTTCGAGCAACGTACAGCTCAATTGAGAACGTCACCGATATTGATGCCCTCAAGGCTGAGATCGCTGAGCTGAGCGAGCAGGCCGGGGCTCCGGACCTTTGGGATGATCCCGCTTCTGCCAGGTGATCACCTCCGCTTGTCGCACCGGCAGTCCGAAGTTGAGCGCCTGTCCAGGCTCGCATCCCGGATTGACGACCTCGAAGTCCTGGTGGAACTGGGCCAGGACGAGGGCGATGAGGATTCGATGGCGGAAGCGGCCAAAGAACTTTCCTCCATCCGCAAGGCGCTGGCCGAACTCGAGATTACAACCCTTTTGTCGGGCGAGTATGACGAACGCGAAGCTGTAGTGACCATCAGGGCAGGAGCCGGCGGCGTTGATGCTGCCGACTTCGCAGAGATGCTCATGAGGATGTACCTGCGTTGGGCAGAACGCCATGGCTACCCGACCACTGTGATGGACACGTCCTATGCCGAAGAAGCCGGCCTGAAATCCGCCACCTTCGAAGTCAAGGCACCATACGCCTTTGGCACGTTAAGTGTTGAAGCCGGAACCCACCGGTTGGTCCGCATCAGTCCTTTTGATAATCAAGGGCGCCGTCAGACATCCTTCGCAGCGGTAGAAGTCATCCCGTTGATCGAGCAAACAGACTCCATCGAGATCCCGGACAACGAAATCCGCGTGGACGTCTTCCGGTCCTCGGGCCCGGGCGGCCAGTCGGTCAATACTACTGACTCCGCAGTGAGGCTGACTCACATCCCCCCCACGGGCATTGTGGTCTCCATGCAGAATGAGAAATCGCAGCTACAGAACCGGGCGGCCGCCATGCGGGTGCTCCAGTCCCGATTGCTGCTGGTTAAGAAGGAACAGCAGGACGCGGAAAAGAAAGCGTTAGCCGGAGACGTCAAAGCGTCCTGGGGCGACCAGATGCGTTCCTACGTCCTCAATCCCTACCAGATGGTCAAGGACCTGCGGACGGAACACGAGGTGGGCAACACCTCGGCGGTGCTTGATGGAGATATAGATGATTTCATCGACGCGGCATCCGCTGGCGTACCGGCAACCGAAATGCAGCCGCCAACTAGGAACCGGATAAGGCGGCCCGAGTCACCCCAAGGCTTTGGATTCCGCGACACGCCCCCTGAAAGCCGCGGAATAGCGGCTGAACCGTGCGTATAGTCGAGTGGCCGGTGCTCTCACTTCCCCCATCGAAAGCCCGCGCTCCGGCTGTTGGACTGGGCGACTATGTCATGTCCGGCGGGGTTCTAAAGGGCCATGATCAGATTTGAGAATGTCACCAAGGTCTACGAGCAGAATGCCCGACCGGCGCTCGATTCTGTGAGCCTTGAGATCAACCGCGGCGAATTCACCTTCTTGGTGGGAGCTTCTGGATCAGGCAAGTCCACGTTCCTGAGGTTGATCCTGAAAGAGGACAAAGCCTCGTCCGGATCCGTTTATGTCGCTGGCCAGAATGTTGCCAACATTTCGAGTTGGCGCGTCCCGAAGCTCCGGCGCGGAATCGGCGTTGTCTTCCAGGACTTCCGGCTGCTCCCTCAGAAGAACGTCTTCGCCAACGTAGCATTCGCGATGCAGGTGATCGGCAAAAGCCGCTCGATTATCAGGGAGACAGTACCTGAGGTCCTGAAGACGGTTGGTCTTGAGGGCAAGGAACGTCGCATGCCTCATGAACTTTCCGGTGGTGAGCAGCAGCGCGTGGCGATCGCCCGCGCCGTCGTAAACCGCCCCGGCATTTTGCTGGCGGACGAACCGACCGGAAACCTTGACCCCCCCATCACGTCCATGGGAATCATGGGAGTCCTGGACAAGATCAATCAGAACGGCACCACGGTAGTGATGGCAACCCACGACGACGACATCGTCAATGAAATGCGCCGCCGCGTGGTGGAACTCAAGAACGGCAAGGTCATTCGCGACGAAGCCAAGGCGCTGTACACCTCGATGATTCCCGTGGTTGGGGAATCGCGCCGGCTGCGGGACGCCAGCGGGGAAGAGCTCAACCGTGCGCAGGGGGGGGCACAGCTGTGAGGCTTTTGTTTATCCTCGGGGGGGAAATCGGTGGTGGCCTGCGTCGGAACCTCTCCATGGTGATTTCCGTGGTCTTGGTGACTTTTGTTTCCCTGACGTTCGTGGGCGCGGCGGGAATGCTGCAGATGCAGATCAACCAGATGAAGGGCTATTGGTACGACAAAGTCCAGGTAGCTGTCTTCCTCTGTAATGATGGTTCGACGGCGGTCGGTTGCGCTTCGGGGGGGTCGGCCACCAAGGAACAGCAGGACAACCTCCAGGCAATGCTCGAATCCCCCGGCAATCAAGCCGTACATCAACGACTTCCAGTTCGAGTCCCAAGCCGAGGCGTACACGCACTTCAAGGAACAGTTCTCCAACTCGCCGATAGTGGATTCCGTATCCGAGGACCAGTTGCCGGCCTCGTTCCGGATCAACATGAAGAACCCCCCCGAAAAATACGAAATCATCAGTGAGACGTTTTCCTCGCAACCGGGTGTTGAAACGGTCAGTGACCAACGGCAGGTGCTCGAGCGCATTTTTTCCTGGATGAACGGGGGCATCGGTTGCGGCCATTGGCGTGGCAGCCGTGATGATTTTCTGTGCGGTCCTCCTGATCACCACCACCATCCGGCTGTCGGCCTTCAGTCGACGCCGGGAGACAGGAATCATGCGGCTGGTGGGTGCGTCAAAGACGGTGATTCAACTGCCGTTCATCCTGGAAGGTGTCATAGCTGCCGTTGTGGGAGCGCTGCTGGCCTCCGTCACGCTCTGGCTTATGGCCCACTTCTGGCTCAACGGCGACTTGTCGAGGCAGTTCCTCAACACCCCGTTCATCTCCTCCACGCAGGTCCTGGTGATAGCGCCGGTGTTGATTGCCCTTGGCGCTGGTCTTGCCGGCATCTCTTCCCTCCTGACTCTCCGGCGTTACCTGAAGGTCTAACCGTGAACGCCCTGACTGAAACAACCGCCATGCTGACAAGCGAAAAGGAATCCTGATGACCACGTTGGACCGAACCCCCCCTGCGCAGGCGCCTTGCGTCGGGCCATGCTCGGTTTCTGGGGGGGCGGTTCTTGCTGTTGGCCTGGCTGTCAGTCTCCTTTCAGGTGCTCCATCAGCCAGGCAGACAGCCTTGAGGACCAGCAGGCTGCGCTGGAAGCAGAAGCGGCCCGGGTCCAGGCTTCGCTCGAGTTTGTTGACTCAAACATCGCAAAGGCTGCCGGTGACTGGTGATCTACCAGGGGGGGCGGCTTCCTGGCGCCCAGCAGGCTCTGCTTGAAGCGCAGGGTCGGGTGGCGAGTGCGGTCAAGGAAGTCGAGGCACTTGCTGCCAGGGTTGAGCTCGCCCAGCAGAACAAGGCCAAAATTACGGAGCAGCTGGAGAGCGATAAGCAGAAGATCACCGACACCAAGAAGCTGATCGGACAGATCGCCTCGCAGGCCTACAAGTCCGGTGGAGTTCCCACTAACATTGCACTTTTGTTCGGATCCAGTGAATCCGGAAGCTTGACCGAGTCCATGGATTTGGCTGACCAGGCCATGCGCAGCCAAAACGCGGCGATGACCAAACTCACCCAGCAGAACGCCACCAATGTGAACTCCCAAGCGAGGCTTGTTGCTGTCGAGGAAGAAATCCAGGACCTGAAGGCCAAGGCGGACGCCGCACTTGACCGGGAAAAGTCGGCGAGGGACGAAGCGGCGAGCAAGAAAGCCGAAGTCGACAAGCTCATTGAAGACACCACCCGCCTCAACGGACAACTGCAGGCCGCCAAGCCGGGCATCGAAGCCAATCTTGCCCGGGTGAAGGCCGAACAAAATACGGTGGCCGCCGAGATCGTGGAGCGTGACCGGAAGCTGAGGGAAGCATGGGAGGCGGAACAGCGCCGGATTGCCGAAGAGGCTGCGGCCGCTGCTGCTGCTGCTGCAGCAGCGCAAGGTAGGCCTGCACCTCCGGAACCGCCGTATTCTCCTCCGCCGGCTGGTTCGCCGTCGGCGTTCGGCCTTCGACACCCCTTCGCAAGTGCTGTCCCCATCACCTCCGGATTTGGCTGGCGTGCAACGCCCCCCCCAGGCACCATTGATTTCTATGGCACCGGTGGTTACATGCACACCGGCATCGACTTCGGTGCGGCTTGTGGCACGCCCGTTTACGCAGCAGCGGCGGGCGAGGTCTTCAACTCGGGCTGGAACTCGGCCGACGGCGGCGGATGGCGGGTAAAACTGTCCCATGGTGTGGTGCAAGGCAACTCGCTGACCACCATCTATTACCACAACAGCAGCATTGTCGTAGCAAACGGCCAGCAAGTATCGGCGGGGCAACTCATCGCATACTCGGGCAGCACGGGTAACTCGACAGGTTGCCACGCGCACTTCGAAACCTGGCTTAACAGTGCCGCAGTGGACCCCATGACTCTCCTCTAGCGTGCCGATAGCGCGCAGGGGGGGCTATGCCGCGCTGGCGTACACTAGTTGAAATCCGCATCTAAACAAGGAGTTCTACCGTGCCCAAGGAAAGTGGCCGTAAGGTAGTGGCCACCAATCGGAAGGCCCGGCATAACTACCATGTCCTGGACACCTATGAGGCAGGCATTGCCCTCATGGGAACAGAGGTGAAGTCCCTCCGTGAAGGTCATGCCTCCATGGTTGATGGTTTCTGCACCTTCTACAACGACGAACTGTGGATGGAGGGCATCCACATCCCTGAGTATCACCAGGGGAGCTGGACAAACCATGCTGCACGCCGCCGTCGTAAGCTCCTGCTGCACCGCGATGAACTGGACAAGATTTCGCAGAAAATTCGCGAGTCCGGCTTTACCGTTGTGCCGCTTCAGCTGTACTTCCTGGACGGCCGGGCCAAGGTGGAAATTGCTATCGCCCGAGGCAAGAAGGATTACGACAAACGCCAGACGCTCCGTGAGCAGCAGGACAAGCGTGAGTCGCTGCGTGAGTTGCGGGAACGCAACCGACGTTAGGTAGCGTGTCTCCGGGGGGGAATGATCCGCCGGACGGATGCGTTATGATAGGTAGTCCGACGGGAGTTCAAAGACTCTTGCCGGGTTTGGTAACAAAATACGGGGATGATCGGTTTCGACGATGTTAGTCGCGACAGGTGAAGCGGGCCGAGGATGCAGAATTATCTCGTAAACGCTGTCTGCAAACCAATAAGTGCCGAATCTAAGCGCACTGACTTCGCTCTCGCTGCCTAAGCAGTAAGACAGTCCGTCAGCCCGGGGTTGCTATCGCCCCCGGTTCCTGCGTCATTTAGATAGCCACTGCTGTTTGCCTTCGTCATTGAGGTAAACGGGACTCTTAGATGACTGGGCCCGGATCAGCCACCTGTTCGCAGGATGGCTGGGGCCGAGAAAATCCGACGCGAACTGCGCCCGGAGAAGCCCTGACAAAACGACATCGGACGGGGGGTTCAATTCCCCCCCCATCTCCACCCCCCGGAAGACCCTCGGATCCTCGTGATCCGGGGGTTTTCTTTTTGCCACGCGCCATCGTTCACCCACGGCGTAGCAACTTCCGGACTACCGGCAACTGCATGGCAGTTGTACAGGGTAGACGCGTCGCCGAAGGTTAGCGGTGAAGCGCGGCGGACCTTGGCAGGAGGCACGAGATGACGACAAACCAGGCTTTCGAAGAACAGGCGTCAGACGACGACGGAGCCTTGGACGCGTACTCACAGATTGTCATACGGGTTGCCGAGTCGGTGACGCCCCACGTTGCTGCAATCGAAATGACGAGTACAGACCGCCGCGGACGGGTCCGCGGCGGAAGCGGTTCAGCTGTGGTCTTCACCGGCGACGGATACATGCTGACCAACGCCCACGTGGTGGCAGGCATCCAGTCCGGTCGGGCCGTATTCGCGGATGGCAAGCAAACTGATGTGGAGCTGGTGGGCGCAGACCCCCCCCTCTCCGACCTGGCCGTGGTCCGTGGAGTGAAGTCAACCCCGCCTCCGGCTTTGCTGGGCAACGCTGACACCTTACGGGTGGGCCAGCTGGTGATTGCCGTGGGGGGGAACCCGCTCGGTTTGGCCGGTTCGGTAACTGCTGGCGTGGTGAGCGGTTGGGGGGGCGTTCCATCCCCCGTACGAGCGGGCGAACACCGGCGGGTGATTGAGGACGTCATTCAAACCGATGCTGCGCTCAACCCAGGGAACTCCGGGGGTGCACTGGCGGATACGAGGGGGGGACGCATCGTGGGCATCAACACCGCCGTCGCGGGACTTGGGCTGGGGCTGGCAGTACCCATAAACACCACAACCCAGCGCATCATCGCAGCGCTGCTGAGGGACGGCCGCGTACGCCGCGCTTATCTTGGCCTGGTGAGCACTCCGATACCACTGGATGCAAGTTCGGTGGTTCGGGCCGGCCAGAAAGAAGGCCTGCGAGTAGTGGAGGTCATTCCGGGCTCGCCGGCGGAATTGTCCGGGCTCCAAGCGGGGGGATGTGGTGCTGCGTGCGCAGGACCGTGCGGTGTCCAGTGCTGAAAGTTTGCAGAAATTGCTGTTTGCCGAGGCTATCGGCCAGCCGTTCCCGCTGACGGTGCTCCGGGAAGGCACAGTACTGAAGCTGACTGCCGTGCCATCCGAAATGAGCCAGCTGGCCTAGCCCTCGCGAACGTCGACAACGCCGATGAAACGGCTTCCCACGCCTTCATATTCGCTGCGGACATCGCCGAGGAACAGTTCGGGAAGTTCGCTGTTCCGGTGGGTGCCACAGAAGACGAAGGAAAAGTCCGGCCACCATTTCTTGGGGCGAACGGCCTCGGTGTATCCGCAGACAGCACACGTCAGGTGTACCCAGACGGGTCGCTTGCCGGTGCGGTTGGCCCTGGACTGTACCAACCACGCCGGGGGGGATTGTCCTGGATGTCCCGGAGTTCGGCCTCGGAGAGGCGGGACGGAATGCCGTGGCGTTGGGCCATTTCCATCGAAATATCAAGGGCCAATGCGGCATCACGTCTGCTAATCACCATTCAACGATACGGGACTTCCCGGGCGTAGGCTGTGCACATGACTGACGCTGCGGTCCTTCCGCCGAGCACACCTCTCCAGAAACGCGTGCTGGTGGTGGCAATTGTGGCGTCGTTCATCGCCATCCTCGATGGATTTGTGGTGAATCTCGCATTGCCAGCCATTGGAAGGGAACTGGGTGGCGGCCTGGTCATCCAGCAGTGGGTGGTGGACGCTTACTTGCTCACACTGGGGGCCTTGATCCTGGTAGCCGGTTCACTATCTGACCATTTCGGCAGGGCAAGAATTCTTGAATGGGGGCTGGCCGGTTTTGCCGTGACCTCGGTGATGTGCGGGCTCGCGTGGACGGGCGAAGTGTTGGTAGTCTCCCGGGCACTGCAAGGGATCGCCGGCGCCCTCCTTGTTCCGAGTTCGCTCGCCATGATCATCTCGTCGTTCACCGGCCCGGCACAGTCAAAAGCCATCGGGCAGTGGTCGGGTTGGACGAGCGCTGCGGCTATTGTGGGTCCGCTGATCGGCGGCATTGCTGTAGACCTGCTCTCATGGCGGGTGATCTTCTTCATCAATGTCATCCCAGCTGTTGCCATCTGGCCAATGCTTGCAAGCCTGCGGTCGTCGGATGCGGCGAGGGACAAGAGCAAAAGCATCGACTACCTGGGAGCTTTCCTGGCCATGGTTGGCTTGGGCGGGCCAGTGTATGCCTTCATCGAACAGGGGGAGGATGGGGTGGGGGAGCGCCCAGGTGTGGGTCCCACTGGTGGTGGGTGTGGTTGCGATGGTGCTGTTCCTCATCCACGAGGCCCGGACTGCTGAGCCCATGTTGCCGTTGCGACTCTTCAGTATCCGCAATTTTGCCTGGGGTAATCTCGCCACTCTGGCCATCTATGCCGCGATCTCCCTGGGTTTCTTCGTGTTGGGCATTTACCTGCAGCAGGTAGGCGGCATGGGCGCCACCGTGGCGGGCCTGGCGCTGCTTCCGGGCACAGTCATCCTGATGCTGGGTGCGTCCTACTTTGGTGGTCTCGCGGGAAAGTACGGTCCCAGATGGTTTATGACGGTAGGCCTCTACTGTGCGGTGCGGGCTTCCTGATGTCATTGACTGTCCAGGAGCCGCTCAACTACTGGACGCAGGTGTTGCCGGGGGGGCAGATTGTCTTTGGCCTTGGCCTGGCGACGTTGGTTGCGCCCCCTCACGGCTGCCATTCTAGGCGCTGTTCCCTCGGAGGAGGCCGGGATCGGTTCAGCCGTGAACAACGCGGTTGCCCGTATTGCGGGTCTGATCTCCATCGCCTTCGCAGGGGTGATTGTGGGGGGGCCGGCTTTCACCCGGGACGGACTGTACAACGCTTTGCTGGTGACCGCGGGCCTGTTCCTGTTCGGGGCGCTGGCCTCCGCCGTCGGGATCCGGAATCCTGTGCAGGAAGCTGCGGCGGCCGCCGTCAGCGAACCTCATACCGCGTCCGACGACGGCGGTGCGAGCGGGCAGCCAAGCTGACCTATAGCGCGCTTGGGCTCAATGGGGCCTGGGCTTGTCGGGATCAGCCTACCGGGCTGGAAGGATGCAGCTTCGTGCGTCTCCGCGCTTTGAACCCAGAGAGCTGAAGTGACCTCGTCCGCGAGGTCGAACTCGCGGCCTTTTGCGCCGCTGCCGATGCGCACCACCAAAGCTCCTCCGAAGGGTTTGCGGCCCACCACTTCAACGGGCGCGTCCAAGGAAATTTCTTCAGAGGCAAGGTATCGCAAGAGGTCCGGATTCTCATCGCTGATTCGCGTGATCCTGCCTGAGTGGCCCTGATCCAGTTCAATCATTCGGTAAGCGTGCGGCAAGTCGACCGAACCATCTTCCGAAGGAATCGGGTCTCCGTGTGGGTCCCGGACAGGATGTCCAAGCTTGGCCGACATCCGCTCAATGAACGTATCGGACACGGCGTGCTCCAACATTTCGGCTTCGTCGTGGACCTCGTCCCAGCTGTAGCCGAGTTCATCCACCAAGTACGTCTCAATCAACCGGTGCCGGCGCACCATGGACAGCGCGAGCCGCATACCTTGAGGGGTCAGCCTGATGGCACTGTAGGGTTGGTGATCAACCAGGCCTTGGTCCTTGAGCTTGCGCACCATCTCAGACACCGAGGAGTTAGCCACTCCCAGGCGCTGGGCAAGCTGGGACGACGTAATTGGTTTGTCCTGCCACTCCGTGTAGGAGTAGATGACCTTGACGTAGTCCTCGATCGAGGATGAGGCGTACTGGTCTTCACACCCCCCCAAGCCTACCGTGGCGTTGTACCTTGAACCTTGACTGCCCGCCAGGTCTGCGTCATGTAGGGCAACCCGATGGTTTCACCAGGGACATGTCCGAGGTGGTCGTAGAGGTACCACTCCAGGTTGCACATGACCTTCGCACGGGTGGCGTCGTTGGCGCGGAGGTAGTAGCTGCGCGACTTGGTCAGTTCCATGATGTCCTCCGGCGTCAGGGCATCCTCCACCGGGTCAGATGACTTTTCAAACCTTCAAACTCCGGGCCGATGACTGGCCGGAATCCGGGCTTGTGGACATCGCCTGCATGCATGATGCGTGAAAGGCGGTGAACCCACGGAACAGAAGTGTCCAGTTGATTCCAGATCAGTCCCAAGATCCCATGAGGCCGCAGGATCCGGGCGATCTCCGTGCTTGCTGCAAGGGGGGGCTCGCACCAGTGCCAGGCTGGGCAACGCTGACGACGTCGAATGCTGAGTCCGTCAGTCCTGTTGCCTCGGCCGTTCCCTCCAGCGCATTGACGTGGGGGGGTAGGCTTTTCGCAATTGCTCCAACATGTCCGTGGAAGGATCGACGGCGGTGACCGCCAGGCCGCGTTCTACGAGGAGTGCCGTGAACTTTCCTGTGCCGGCTCCGAGGTCCGCCGCGGACCTCGCCCCTGGAGGAACCAGCCAGTCCACGGAATCGGCGGGGGGGTAGCCGGGTCGCACGCGGTCATAGTGTTCGCCGCCGTCCTGGAAGCTCTGACCGAGTTCATGCCGGCGGGAAGCATGCAGCCTTGGACCACGCGGCCCGGCTGGTCCCGGAGTACGTGGCTGTCCGCTGGAGGCAGCCGGTGAACGCAGGGCCACGAAAGCTCCTTCACAGGGTCGCTAAAAGTACCCTATGAATTTACCGCAGTGTTCCCGGTCCGCAGTGTTCCTAGTCAACAGTGCAGGGAGCTGCGCCCGCAGTGCCGGGAGTGTTAGGGGGGGCCCATTCGGGGTAGCTGCGATGGTCATTTGCAGGAACCAACGGCCCTCGTCCACCACGTAGTCCCAGCCCAGTCCGTCGCGCTTGAGTCCTTCGATGCCTGCGAGCAGCCTGGTGGCGTCCTCCAACCGGGAGCCGACGCCGAAGCTGGCACGCAGGGATCCGGAGGGGGGGAGCCCGAGGCGTTTGAGGAGCGGGTGGGCGCAGAACCGGCCATCACGGAGGCCAACCCCGTGCTCGGCCGCCAGGTAAGCCGCAACCAGTCCGGCGTCGAATCCTTCTACGGAGAAGTTGACCACACCGATGGTGTCCAGGGAGTCAGCGAAGATCTTGTGGACGGTCACGCCATCGATGGCCTCCAGGCCCTGCACCAGGTACGAGCGGATGGCAGACTCGTGGGCGTGCCACGCGTCCTGATCGAGCCCTGCGAGGACTTGGGTGGCGCGGGCAAGTGTCGCGGCGCCCAGCACGTTGGGGGGGGAGCCGCCCTCGT
>BBFS01000008.1 GCA_001313365.1 Paenarthrobacter nitroguajacolicus JCM 14115 | reverse complement strand
CCCAAGCCGCGTGCTGGGGGCACCCATCTCCACGCGGCAGCCGCAGACCGTCTGGCCAGCAAGCTCGGGCCCCTGGGGGTTCCTTGCCCGGGAACTCGCGGACGAACTGCCAGCCTCATGCTGGAGCTCAATACCTGATTCCCCCTAGGCTGCCTGCATGGGGATCATGGGAAGCAGCACTCAATCATCGCGGGTGATAGTCAGCATTGTTGGGCTGCTTGGGTTGGCGGCGTTCGCTCTTTTCGCGGCGTTGCAGATCCTCGTGTGGAATCCTCTCGCCGCTGTTCCGGGTGCCACCCTGGACGATATACATGAGGGCCTGGCCCGGCACAACGAATCAATTTCGTTGGCCGCGGTGTTGACGTGGTCAAGCATTGGAACGGTTCTTGGTGCCGTTGTGGTTCTGCTGACTGCGAGACGCGTTATTTCACGGATGAGAACCGTTGTGATTCTCCAGCTCTTGATCTTGGTGCTTGGCGCTCCTATGTATTTCTTCGCGTCCTTCTCCGCCGGAATGGCCCTGGCAGACGCTTTTTTCATATCCGGCGGCGACTACTCTCCTTGGGGGGGCAGGCTGCTGTATCTCGTGAGCGGGACGGCGTTGACCGGCATGCTGATGGTGATGATCTTTCGTGGCAAGTCCGGAGTTCATCCGGCCCGCACCTAGGCAGGCTTCAGCAATTCATGCTCGACGACGGCGGTGCGCGACAGGGTCTTGTAGCCTCCTGTTCGAACAGAACAGTCATGACATCGTCCTCGTGCCGCATCACCAGGCCCGGACCCCATTCTTTGTGGATCACAGTGGACTGCAACGGAAACAGGTTCTCTGCGTCTGAGGTGGGGGGGTGCCCGGCGGAACCCGGCCCGGCGTCGTCGTGAATTTCAGCGCAGGCATCGCAGTTGCCGCAGGGCTCCGGCAGGTTCTCCCCAAAGTAGCCCAGCAGGAACTGACGACGGCAGGCATCCGTCTCCGCAAAGCCTCGCATCATGGTGAGCCGCGACTGGTCCACGCGTTGCCGCGCCTCAGCCAGTTCGACGGCTCGGTCCACTAATGTGCTCAGCTTGGCTTTGGAGCTGAGGCGGGTGCCGCGCTTACCGGTCCTCACGGCGCCGGCTTCCTCCAACTGGTTCACCAGTGCCGTGACACGGCGGGCAGGGAAACCGGTGAGCTCCACCAAGGCGGTCTTCGGAGCAGGCGCACCGGCATTCTTGATGACTTTCAGCACGGTCATGAGCGCCTCCGCGTCCGGGGAGTGGGTGGCGAAGAACTTGCGCAGCCCGAGGTCCTCGGCACGGTAGTGCAGTATCGCGGAAGCCTGTTCACCATCGCGGCCCGCGCGGCCGATTTCCTGGTAGTAAGAGTCCAGGGACTCCGGAATGTCGGCGTGCACCACGAACCGGACATTGGGTTTGTCGATTCCCATGCCAAAGGCAGTGGTAGCCACCACGACGTCCAGTTCATCATCCAGGAATTGCTCATGGATACTCTCCCGGTCGGAGTCCGTGCGGCCTGCGTGATACGCCTCGGCACGGAGACCGTGCTCTACCAGCTTGGCCGCGTATTTCCCCGTGTCCTTGCGGGTGGCGGCATACAACAGCCCCCAGGCCCTCCGCCTTGGCAAGCGCTACGACCTGTTCCACTACGGCTTGTCGCTTGCCCTTGTCCTCCTGGTGCCGGACAACGTCGAGGCTGATGTTGGGGGGGCGGTCGAACCCTCGAACCAGGACCAGCGGCTCTGTCATGCCGAGTCTCTTCACGATTTCGTCACGCACTGGTGCGGACGCCGTTGCGGTGAGGGCTATGACCGGCGGCTTGCCCAAGCGTTCGCGGACATTGCCCAGTTCGAGGTAGTCCGGCCGGAAGTCGTGGCCCCAGGAGGAGACGCAATGTGCCTCGTCCACCACGAACATGGTGATGTCCAGCTTAGCGATCCGCTCCACGGTCTCCTGCTTGGCCAATTGCTCGGGGGCAAGGAACAGAAAGGTTGCTTTGCCGGCCTCGGCTGCCTGCCAGGCTTCCTCCACCTCTGAATCGCTTCGGGATGAATTGATGGCGACGGCGGCGCCCTCGCCCAAGTTATCCGTCAACCTGTCCAGCTGGTCTTCCTGTAGGGCAATGAGGGGAGAAACGACGACGGCGGCGGCCGTTTGGTTGTAAAGGTGCAGCGCTGCGACTTGATAGGTAGCAGACTTTCCATAGCCGGTGGGCATGACAGCCAGGACATCACGCCCCCTCTACCAGCGCGGTCATGCCGGCGAGTTGGCCGTCGCGCAGCTCGGGCAAAGAAAAGGAAGAGGCCGCCAGAGCGGTCAAGGCAAGGTCATCGGACATTAAGGTGTGGCTCCGCGTTGTGGTTCCTGCGGCCACTTGCATCAGCGAGGTGACCAGCCTAGCGCGGGCGGGCACCCGCCGTCGTACGCTGTTTCTCCGGTTGTGGATAACCTCGCATTCGTGACGTCAGCGCGAGGCCGCGGAGCGTACCTGATAGACAAGATGGGTGACGCGGGTCCCGGAAACGATCACGGGATCGTCGAGCATGACGTCCGTTGCCAAATCTCCGAACCAACGGATTCCGCTTCCGAGCAGAACCGGCACCAGGTCAACACGGAGTTCGTCCATGACACCACGGCGCAAGCACTGCTGCACCACGTCCGCGCCGGCAACGCCAATCTCCTTACCAGCCGCCAGGTGGGCGGCACGCTCCAGGGCCGTGTCCAGGTCCCCTACGAATTCAAACGGCGCGGGCTTGCCATCCCGCCGGACAGGTGGCCAGTCCGCCGGGGGGTTCGCGGTGCGTCAGGACAACGGTTGGTGACTCATTGGGCGGGTGACCGCCCCACCCCTTTGCCACGTCGAAGATCCGCCTGCCGGAGATGAACGCTCCCTCCCGCGGAAGTGACTTCCAGTAGTCGGCGTCGGCTTCACTGAGATGAAACGGCACAGGGTGGCCTGGCATCCAGGTTTCCCCCCGGATCCGGCCTCGTACCAGTCGAATAAGGGGCCGACGCCGTCATCCTCACGGGCGATGAATCCATCAAGGGACATGGAAAACTGCTGATACGCGGCTGTTCCTGTACATGGAATCAGTGTCGTGGCACCGCTGGAGTTGTCAAGGACGCTGCCCGGCCGCAAGGGTCGTCAGGGTACTTATAAACGGTGGCAGTTGTGCCTATGCTTAGTCCATGGAGCCCACTTCAGCCATCCTTCTAGTGCTTATCGGCGTGGTTGTCTGGCTCGGAGCACCATCCTCCCCTTGGCCCTGCTTCCCTCGTCGCGCGCCGAGGAGGAGCACAAGCCAGAGCACGCCACCCCCGCCAGCCTCGACGTGAGCCGCGCGCCGTCCACCGCTTTCGACCTTCCTCACTGAAGGTCCGCTCGGGTCACCATGCCCATGCGCGGCCCCCCCACGGCGCTTAGCCCAGGGGCCGCACACTACAGCCCGTCTACAGCGGATTGCCAAACTCCCGGATGGTGATTCCGGTGAAGTCCGCCGGGCCACCGTCCGCATACAGTGAAAGCCCTGTGTCGCCGTCTGCGAAGTGAACCTGCTGTGAAATCACGGTGTGTCCCGAGTTCACAAATACCTCAACGCTCTGCGTGTCCACGAAGATGCGCAGATGGACTGACCGCGCATTGGCATCGATGGGCGCTGCGGCCCGAACGTAGGGCATCAGTGTGTACCCACTTTGGTCTGAAGCGCACGGTCGACGTATAACTCGTCGCCGTACTTGCCGATATTGGTATGACGGGAACCGTCCGGGGGGGAACGGCCAACAGATACGCCAACGTTCGTTGCCAGATTCCAGGAAATGTGGAGCTCAAGCTCATAAGCACGCCCGCTCCATGGCAGTACCACGCTGCCGTTAACCGTACGGTCGGGCAGGGCCGTGGTGGCAGTGACGTGACCTTGCAGCGCGCCAACCGGAGAGCTGAGCAAGCTGTACCAACCTCCCGATTGGCGTTCCAGGCGCAGTTCCCGCGTGATTGAGTTCTGCCCGTTGTAGCCGTCGGAGGCATCTGTGGGTACGTCACGGGCGGCGTACTTCCAGTTGTTCATCCAAGCGATTGCCAGGCGCTTAGTTTCGGGGCCCGACGGAGGCCACGTGACGGCGGCGTACCAGTCCCATCCCCAATCCAGCCATTGCGGCGTGAGGTCATCAGCAACGAATGCCGTGCCGTTCCAAGCACCCATCCAATAGGCAAAGGTCATCGGCAGATCGACGCTGTAGGCATCCATGCTCGCGCCGAACACCCAATGCCGGGTGCCGTCGTCGGCGGTCATCTCAAACAGATCCGGACATTCAATACCGCCCAGGGCGTGGTTCGGGTAGTCGAAGTTGGATTTCCAGTTCCAGTCCCGCAGGTTTGCTGAGGTGTAGAACGCTGCGTACCGCGCCCGTCCGATCACGCACACCCACTCATTGCGCACTCCGTCCCAGTGGATCTTCGGGTCACGGAACACTGTGCGTTCTCAATCTCAGCTTGGGTGGTGGCGGTTCGTCCGTCAGTGTTCACGATTACCGGGTCCGGGAGGGCGGAGAACGTGTAGCCGCCGTCGGTTGACCAGTAGAGATATTGCTCCTGGAACTTTCGAATGCCGCCAGTTGGCTGAGTGGCCAGTGCGACTACCGCACCGGCACCGAAACCAGCGGTGTTCGCGGTGTCCACCACCGCCGATCCCGACCACACCGGGAAATCGGGCTGCAAGGGCATCACCACACCGTGGTGTGTGAAGGCCACGCCGTCGCCCGTAGTTGCGTGGTCCCATCCGCCCGGGCCGTTGTTCTGGCCGGAGTGGAGATAGTAGAGCTGGTAGGCGCCATTGGTGTGGACGGGACGTTGCGGGTCACACAGCCAGCCCGAAGGTGGAGTCATGTGGTAGACGGCCCGAAGTGACGCCGGGGGCGTCTGCGGCTGCGGGGGGCGGCGTTGCTCAAGAACAAGGCGAAGGCGCCAGCGCCTGCGCCCTGCAGTGCAGTGCGACGAGAGATTTCGTACGTCATTGATTCGTTCCTCTCAAGGTTCGGCGCAACAGCGCGCCGAAGGGCCATTCATGCGGTGGGGGGGAAGCCAAAGCTATGCAGGACCCTAGCTGCACCGCCTGGCGACGGTCAAGCGTTTTAGCAAGAGCAAAAATATTAGGAATGAATTTTGCTAAAACGCTTGAACAGTCTGAAATTACACGCTAGCTTTCAGTGATCAAACGCTTTAGCAGAATGGACATCAGCGCAGATGAAACGCTCAGTCTTTTTCCAGCCTCCGACGGATGGGTTGGGGGACCTCATCCCCTTCGAGAAGGACGGGGAGTTCCGGCTCTTCTACCTTCACGAAGACCGCTCAGACCCGAAACCCGGCACCTCATGGAATCTGGTCACCACAAAAGACCTCACCCAGTTTGAGGACCATGGCGTTTCGTTGCACCACGGCAGCGAAACCGACCTGGACTTCAACGCCTACACGGGCAGCATCATCACGGACGGGTCCGGCGTCCACCACCTGTTCTACACCGGCCAGAACCCCCCCCGCAATCTCGGCCCGGACGGCGTGCCCCCCTTCAATTGGTCATGCACGCCACGAGCTCTGACGGTATGGAAACCTGGCAAAAACACCCCCCCGAGCTCACCTTCGGCGCTCCGGACGGCTACGAGTCCGGTGATTGGCGTGATCCCTTTGTGTTTTGGGATGACAGCAAGAACCAGTGGCGGATGCTTCTCGCGGCAAGGCACTCAACAGGGCCGGAACGGCGCCGCGGCGTCATCGCGCAGTGTGTGTCCACGGACTGATGACCTGGCAGCACACTGAACCGTTCTGGGATCCGCGCCGGTACATCACGCACGAATGCCCGGACGTCTTCTCTTGGGGGGGAGACTGGTGGTACATGGTGTACTCCGAATTCTCGGAATCGTTCACCACCCGGTACCGCATGTCCAAAAGCCCCGACGGGCCGTGGACCGTGCCCGCGCTGGACAGCATCGACGGCCGCGCCTTCTATGCGTCAAAAACCGCAGAGCGGGACGGACGTCGCTTTTTCTTCGGATGGATTGCCAGTAAGGAAGGCAACGCAGATCAGGGTCCATGGCAGTGGGCCGGAACAATGTCCGTGCTGGAAGCCCTCCAAAACCCCCCCGACGGGACACTGGGTTTTTCGTTCGCAGATGAACTCGTGGAGAGCTTCTGGGACGACGTCCCCCGTGTCCCTTGCGGGTTCCTTGCCGGCTTTGCTCCACGTGCCGGACGGTTACACCGCTATGGTCTCCGACGAGGAAATGCCCCCAGCAGTTTTACGCCAAAGCTGTCATTGACATCGCCGCCAACACCACCGAGTGCGGGCTGCTGCTGCGATCAAGCGACGACGGCGACCGGTCCTACGTGCTGCGATTGGAACCCAAACGCGGGCGGCTTGTCTTCGACCGCTGGCCGCGCACCATCACGGGGGACGCACAGTGGCATGTCTCGGGCGACGTCCCCCCCTTCGACATCGAACTCGAGCGGCCCTGCGACCTCACCCCCCTGGCGAGCACACCCTTGAGGTCATCGTCGACGGCGACATTTGCGTCGCCGTCGTCGACCGTCAGGTTGCGCTCAGCACCAGGATTTACGACCTGACGGCAGGGAGGATCGGCGTCTTCGCCGGCGAAGGAACCGCCACCGTCACCGAACTTGAGATACGTCAGCGCACCGACAACTGAATACCGCCCCCCCATCCCCCCCAACCTCTGTTCAATCAAGGGAGATTGCCGCCATGAAGAAACTATTCCGTGCCGCTGCCGTCGCAGCCGCCGCTGCCCTGGCTTTGACAGCCTGCGGCGGCGGAGGAGCCGCCAGTGACCCCTCCAACGTCAGCCCCACCGGCGAGATCAAGCCCCGCGAAATATCCTGGCTGCTCTCCAGGCCCGCCGACGGAGCTGTCATCAACATCATGAAGAAACTCGCGGACGACTACGCCAAGGAACACCCAGGCTTCGCACTGAACCTCATCACCACCCCCCGGACCGGCCCTCGTACATTCAAAAGCTTGAAACCCTGGCCGCAGCCAACAAGCTACCGGAATTGTTCGATACCGATGCCACCCCCCCCTTCGCCCAGGAACTGGCCAAGCAAGGCAAAATGGTGGACGCCGATAAGCTCCTGAAGTCACTGGACGTTTACGACGATTACCGGCCCGGCGCACTGGACTACCAGCGCTTCGACGACGGCTCCCTGTACATGATTCCGTTCCAGTTCGAACTCGAATTCATCTGGTACAACAAGGCCCTGATGCAGAAGCCGGCGTTTCCGTGCCGAAGTCCCTCGACGACATTCCCGCCATGTGCACTGCCCTGCGGAATGCCGGGATCACCCCCCCGATCGCCATCGACGGACAGGACCAGTGGCCGCTGGAACGCTACATCGCGTACCAGCCGTTCCGTGAAGCGGGACCCGATTTCGTCCAGAAGCTAAAGAAGGGCGAGGCGTCCTTCTCGGATGCCGCCGGCCAGAAGACCGTGAAGTGGATGGCTGACCTTGGCAAGGCCAAGTGCTTCCAGGAGGGCTTCTCCGCCCAGGGATATTCGGACGCGCAGAACCAGTTCACCTCGGGACAGGCCGCCATGTACAACATCGGCACCTGGGAACTTCCCAGCCTCGCCACGGACAAGCTCAACCCTGATGTGCGGGACGACATCGATTTCTTCACCTTGCCCACCACTGGAAGTTCGGTGACTGCTGCAAACGAGTTCGTATCACCCTCCGGCATTGGCATGGCAGTGAACTCGAAGACCTACGACCCGCTGGTGAGCGACTTCCTGAAGTTCGCCTTGGAGAAGTACCCGGCTGAATACGCTGCCACCGGGGGGGCCCTCTCCCCCCACCACCAACGTACAAACGACCATCCCGGCGAACGCGACTCCGTTGTACAAGAAGGCGCTCGAAACGGCCAACACCCTTGGGGACAAGCAAGCAATGCCGTGGGACACCCAGCTGGACCCCACCACCAACGGCCGGCTGCAACAGGAACTCGTCCTCCTGGTCCAGGGCAACATCACGCCCGAACAGTTCACCAAGACCATGGACGACGCCATCAAACAGAACGCCCCCAAGTTCTTCAAGTAAACCCAAGCGGCGGGGGGGCTCCCAAGGCCCCCGCCCGAAAGGCCCACCATGCTACCCAACAGGTCAAGGACCTCGGTCCTGGTCTTCCTGCTTCCACCGCTGCTGCTTTACTGCGTAGCCGTACTCTTCCCGATTCTTCAGTCGCTGTTCCTCAGCTTCTTCTCGTGGAACGGCATCAGCGAGATGGAGTTCGTAGGCCTCGCCAACTACGTCCGGATGCTCACCGCAGACGACATTTTCTGGAGGTCCTTCTTCAACGCACTCCTGTACCTGGCCATCTGCCTGGTGCTGCAGCTCGGCGGTGCACTGGTCGTAGCCAGCCTGCTCACGTCACTTCGCCGGGGGGGCCGGGAACTCATCAAAACCCTCTACTTGCTGCCAGCTGTGATCTCCACCGTGGCGATCGCATTCCTCTTCATCCGCATCTACTCCATTGACCCCGTTGGCCTGTTGAACCAACTGCTGCATTGGCTAGGTTTGGGTTCCTTTGAGCGGGCTTGGCTCTCCGATGTAAACACCGTCCTGGCAGCCGTATCCGCCCCGAGCTGGCGGTTCACCGGACTTTACATGCTCATCATTTACGCTGCCCTGATCGCCGTGCCCAAGGAACTGGAAGAAGCAGCGGTCCTGGATGGAGCCTCGAAATGGACACTCTTCACCAAGATCCGGTTTCCCTACATACGTCCCGTGTGGATTACCACCACCATCATGGCCACCACCTACGGCCTGCGCGGTTTCGATATCCCGTACCTCATGACCAACGGTGGCCCCGGGCAGTCCTCCGAGCTGCTCACCACCTACATGTACAAGACGGCCTTCACCAGCACGGACTTCGGCTACGCAAGCACAATCTCCGTCTTCATCGTGATCGAGTGCCTCGTCGCCGTCGGCCTCATCTTGTTCATGCTTAAGCGGAAGGCAGACTAATGATCACCCAAACAGCCCCTTCTACCCCGCGCGCGACAGTTCCGCCGTCGCCGGTTATTAAACGACGGCGGCGTAAGCCGAGCCTGTACCGGACACTCTCGCGGGTCCTGATGATGCTCATCGTGATAGTTCAGGTCTACCCGCTCGCCTGGCTGTTCGTTACCAGCCTGCGGACGGAACACGACTTCGCAACCGGCGATCCCTTCGCTCTTCCCAGCTCGTTGACGTGGGAAAACTATGCGAGGGCCTTCGAAACCGGCGATCTGGGCCGGAACATCCTGAACAGTTTCATTGTCACCATGGGCGCCAACATCCTCATTGTGTTGTTCGGCATGATGCTGCCTACGCCATTCAGGTTCTCGCTTCCGCCTGAGCCGGTTCGTCCGCGGTTTGTTCCTGGTGGGGATCATTGTTCCCGTTCAAATCGCTTTGGTCCCACTGTTCATCGATTACTCCGCAGTGAACCTGTTGGACACCTACCAGTCGATGATCATCCCCCCTGGCTGGCTTTGCCTTGCCCATGTCCATTTACCTGTTCTCATCCTTCTTCGAGTACATTCCGCGGGAAACCTACGAGGCCGCGTCCCTGGATGGTGCCGGCCCGTACAGGATTTTCGGTTTGATCACCCTGCCTCTTTCACTGAACACCGTGGTCACTGTTGTCTTGGTGAACAGCATCTTCATTTGGAATGACTTCATCTTCGCCAACACTTTTGTTCTTTCCGAGGACTTGAAGACGATTCCGCTGGGCCTGCAGAACTACATCGGGGGGGCCATGGGCAAAGTGGATTGGACGGCTACCTTTGCGGCGGTCTGCGTGACCATCACTCCCCTGCTCTTGGTCTTCCTGGTCCTCAACAAGGCCATGATTCAAGGCTTGGAAAGCGGGGCGAATAAGGGATGAGCGCCACGGCAGACGGATATACTCCAGTCGGAGGACAGATGATTTCGCAGGAGAAAAATTCAGGCATCGCGGCCGCCCCCCCCATCGATCATGCCAGAGCGGGCCGCGCCCATCCGGTGACCCTCCGCGAAGTCGCTGAACTAGCGGGCGTGTCCACTGCCACTGTTTCCCTGGTCATCAACAAAAAGAAGAACGCGCGCATTGCGGATGAGACGCGTCAACGGGTCACTGAGGCGATCGCCCAACTGGGCTACCGGCCGAATGCCATGGCCCAAACACTGGTCAGTGGAACCTCGAAGTTCATTGGTTGGTGGCCGACGGCGTAGCCACCACGCCCTTCGCGGGCCAGATCATCCATGGTGCCCAGGATGAAGCCTGGAAACATGGTTACGCGCTGCTGATCGCCAACACCGAAGGCAACCAGGACCTCGAAAGAGATGCCATTGCCATGATGCTGGAATACAAAGTCCGCGGCATCCTCTACTCAACCTGGTTCCACCGCCCCCCCACCAACATCCCGGAAACCCTTCGCGAGGCGGATTTCGTCCTGGTCAACTGTTTTTCCCCCCCCGACGCCGGGACCGCGCGGGCCGTAGTACCGGATGAGGCGCAAGGTGGACAGTCGGCCACTGAGATCCTGCTCCGCGGCGGCCACCGGCGAATCGCGTTTATCAACACCACTACCCCCCCTGCACCCGCCAAAGATGGCCGACTCCAGGGCTACAAGGACGCACTTGAAGCCTCCGGAATTTCTTTTGATCCCGATCTGGTGCTCGAAGCGTACCCGGATCAGGAAGGCGGCTACGGTGCCACTGAAGATTTACTCAAGCTTGGAGTCAGTGCGGTGTACTGCTACAACGACCGTATGGCCATGGGACTTTACGATGGCCTGCGGGAAAACGGCCTCTCCATTCCGGAGGACATTGCCGTGGTGGGTTTCGACAACCAGGAAGTCATCGCCGCCCACCTCCGGCCGCCACTTTCAACGGTGTCACTGCCCCCACTATGAACTAGGCGCCGCGGGCGTTCGGATGCTGTTGGGCATTGATGCCGCGCCTCTCGAGTCCGCTGTGAAGATCGCTTGTCCGGCTGTTGAGCGCGACTCCGTGGCCGTTCACTCACCGGCCTGAAAAGCTCTTGACATTGCTTGTTGCCCGAGGCCGTAGATAGGAATAGCGTTGAGGTGGAAGCCAGTGGTCCCCCCCCATCACTGGGCTTCTCTTTGGAACCGGCAGGATGCGCCGCAGGCCTCCTATAGGAGAGTCGCTTAAGAGAGGAGATCGACCTGATCAGTTTTCTTAAGGCGACGGCTGCAGCCGACGAACTGGGCGGGATTGTCGGTATCGCCGCGCAGGTAATCGAAGCCCTCGGTGAATGGGGCGTGGGCTTGCTGACGCTCCTGGAGACTGTCTTCCCGCCCATACCCAGCGAGGTGATCCTCCCACTGGCTGGATTCCTTACCCAACAGGGAAGCATGAACCTGATCCTGGTGTTCGTCACCAGCACCCTCGGGGGGGCATATGCCGGCGCACTGCTCCTTTATTGGCTGGGGGGGACAAGGTGGGGGTTGGAACGGTCCATCAAGCTACTTTCGAAACTGCCTTTGGTTGATCGGGAAGACTTCGAGAAGGCCGCTGATTGGTTCGAACGCCACGGTAAATCAGCAATATTCTTTGGCAGGTTGCTCCCCCGGTGTGCGCAGCCTTATCTCCCTCCCGGCTGGTGCCGAACGCATGAACCTGATGACTTTCAGCCTCTTTACCGTGGCCGGGACCGGCGTATGGAACGCCCTGCTCATTGGAGCGGGATCACTGCTCGGCAAGCAATATCACCTTGTGGACCAGTACTCACGGTTCCTCAATTACGCCGTGTACGCAGGACTTGCCGCCTTCATAGTGTGGCTCATCATCCGAAGGGTCAAAAAGCGCAAGGAAAGCACTAAGTAGCTGAAGAAAGTATCAGTTACGGAGCCACAGTTGACGGCCACTAGGCTGGCCCTATGCCTTCGCCGTGGACCTTCCTCATCTCCCTGCACGCCATCGCAGCCGGCTACGCCTTAATCTTCGGCGCCGTGAACCTGCTCCGTCGCAACAAAGGCAGCGCAGCGCACAAGATCCTGGGCCGCATCTGGGCAGTGGCCATGTACGTCGTAGTCCTCACCTCCTTCGGGATCAGAACCATCGACGGCGGCTTCAACTGGCTCCACGCCCTCTCTGTGCTGACGTTCTGTACGCTGACCATGGGCCTATGGTCCGTCCGCCGCGGCAATATCCGTGCGCACCAGCGGTTTATGACAGGCAGCTACTTCGGACTCATCGGTGCGTTCATCGGCGTCGTAGCCGTACCGGACAGAAGGCTCCCACAGATGGCCATCCATGACCTCGCCGGCCTCACCCTATGGGTGGCGGCCCTCGCACTTACCGCCGGGCTGACCGTCGCGGGGCTGATGCAACTGCGCCGGAAACCCGTGCTAAGCCCCCCCGGCACCCGAAAGTAGGGGCCGCCTAAGCCTCTAACCCTTGGTTTCGTCTCTCATCATCTTTGATGTTTTCGCTGGCGTTACCAACGTCGTCCAGCGCAACGCGGTCATCTGTGCGGGCCATTGTGGACTGGAAGCGGGCTCGGTATTCACTGGGCGACACACTAAGACGCTGGTTGAAGATCCTCCGCATGGACTCCGGGCTTCCAAAACCTGCCACCGCTGCCGTTTTTGCGATGCCTTGTCCTCCCGCAAGAAGTGCTTTCGCCCGGTCAAGCCGAACCTGCTCAATAAACTTCGTCGGGGAAGTTTGCAGTTCCGTGGCAAAGAGGCGCGCCACCTGCCGGGGGCTCAGTCCCACCATCCTGGCAATGGAGCCGGAGGTGTGGTTTTGTTCCGGATGGGCCGAAATCAGTTCTACCGCTTCCCGCAGGGGCTGATTCTTGGGCTTTTCGACGGATAGGGGTGCCGAGAACTGCGACTGTCCTCCTGGCCTCTGCATAAACAGAACCAACTTCTGAGCCACCTCACGGGCGAGGGCAGGGCCGTGGTCTTTCTCCACTAACGCCAGTGCAAGATCAATGCCGGCAGAGACACCGGCAGATGTGAGGACATTTCCGTCTTCGACGAAAAGCGCATCAGGCTGCACCCGGATCTCGGGATGGGCTGCGGCAAGGAGCCTGGTGTGCTGCCAGTGCGTTGTCGCCCGTCGTTGATCCAAAAGACCGGCAGCAGCAAGAACGAACGCGCCGGTACAGATGGCAACCACCCTCCGGGAACGTCCCTGAATGGACTGAACAGCCTCCACCAGTTCCGTTGCGATAGGGGGGGAACAGGGCAGGTGATCAGCGCCCGGAACGATCAGCGTATCGAGGTTTCCTATGTCGCCAGGGCGTCCGTCCACCCCCTGCTGGCAGACCGATGGAAGTGCTGACGGGCTTCCCGGAGACAGAAATGTATTTCAGGGTGTAGGAAGCTCCGAGCTTGTTCGCTTCGGTAAAAACTTCCGCAGGCCCTGCTACATCGAGCATGGTCACCCCCCCATCGAACACAAGGAAAGCGACGAACCCGTCGTGCTGCATGCGACCATCCTGACCTGGTTGTAAACGATGCTGCTGGCACCGACCGATACACCGGCGCCAGCGAAAACCTTATTCCGGCCAGTCGTTTTTCTGGATGATGTCCACAAAATTCGCTCGCACGAATGACGGATCGAAGTGAGCGAGCACGTCGTCGTTCATTGTTCCAAACGTCGTGTCCGGGCGCTCCCGCATTCCCTCGTAGAAAGCCTTCAGAATTTTTCCTTTGAACCCGGGCCTGGGATGCGAAGCGAGGACGTTCGCACGTTCATTCGGGGAGATCCGATCAAGGTTCATTCCCAGCACGTCAGTCTCCACCCCCCCAGCGATACCACCGCCACGTCAGGACCCAGATGCTCGGGAAGCCCAGGTGTTGTGTGGAGTGCGATCGCCAACCAGACGTTCCGGGCGTCATCTTCGGAACGTCCGTGCTCTTTCAGGAAATCAAACGCCACGTCCGCGCCGTCGACTTCGAAACGCTGCCCGGTAGTCCTGTACTTGGCTGTCAGCCCCCCCAGATCATGGAACAGCCCACCCACGTAGGCGAGTTCGGGGTCCACTTCCCAATTCCGTGCGCGGGCCTGCAGCGTTCCCCCCCAGAGGAAGACCTGCGGGAATGGTGAAAGACAGCTTCCTCTGCTGCATCCCTCACCAGTGATGTGGCTTCGCGGACCAGTTCAGTTTCGGGCACTTCGACGCCGGCGATAAATTCGGTCATTGTTCCTCCTGGATGGGTTACCTACCCAAGCATTTCGTGGCACCGACGGCGAAGGAACTGTCCAAGACGACAACCATCCCACAGATCCGGACATTTCCCGATAAGGCGCCGAGGGGTCAATTTCTGTCGTCATCCAGGACCAGATTCCCGTAAGCCTTGCCTTAACCGTCGATTCGAACATGGGCCATTGGTGTCCGGTGTTGTGATCCATACCATTGACCATCCCACTTTCCCGCAAGCCCTATGACGATCAGTGCAGCGCTGCAGAGATTCGACATGGGCAGAAACCCCATCTTTCGCCCGCATCGGCGCACCATCATCAGGAGACATCATGTCGGAATCGACCAACAGATCACCCAAGCACCACTTGCCCCCCGGCGCGGCATAAGGACGCAGGAATCGGACAGGCCCCCACGTGAATTCGGGCCCCCTTGCCAAAGGTGCGGTCATGCTGATCATTTGCTTGCTCGCCTTGTCCGCGTGCACTAATGCTTCCGGGTCCGCAGCGAGTCCCACCTCTGGCTCGTCCAATGCCACGTTCGACCCCGCCAGCCTAACGGCGGATGAAACGCTCGCGTCACAGGTGCCGGAAGCCATCAAATCCAAGGCACCTTGTCATCGGCTCCGACACAACGTACGCTCCGGCTGAGTTCCTCGGTGGCGCGGATAACCGCACTCCCATGGGCTACGGCGTCGACCTGGCGAAGGCCATCGGAGCGACCCTGGACCTGAAAGTGGATGTACAGACCGCAGAATTCACAGGCATCCTCCCTGCCCTCGGACCCAAATACGATCTGGCATCAGCTCCTTCAGCATCACCAAGGAGCGGCTCGAAGCCGTCAACTTCGTCAGCTATCTCAACGCCGGGACTACCTGGGCCGTTCAGAAGGGCAACCCCCAGGAACTTCTCCCCCGATGACGTCTGCGGAAAATCCGTGGGAGTGCAGACGGGGACAACCCAGGAAGATCCTGACCTCAGGAACCGCAATGATGAATGTGTAAAAGCCGGCAAGCAACCCATCGACGTTGTCACGCTAAAGAACCAGACGGATGTCACCACACGCTTGGTCAACGGAAGCATCGACGCATGATCGCCGAGTCAACCTTGATCGGTTACGCCATCCAGCAGACCAACGGAGCCGTTGAAAAAGCCGGAGCGTCTACAACACCTCCCCAGTGGGCATCGCCGTCCCCAAGCATGACACGGCACTGGCCGAGCTCCTCCAGAAAGTGGTTGCCAAGTTGATCGCTGATGGCACCTATCAGCGCATCCTCGATTCCTGGAACAACTCCGACGGCGCCATCACCAAGCCCGAAGTCAACCCTGTAGTGCAGTCATGAGCATTACCACCAACCCCTTGAGCACCACGCAGGGAAATCCTTCACCGGAGCTGATCAAAGCAGTCCCTGTCCGCCACCCTGGTCGCTGGGTGGGAGCCGCCGTCATTCTCGTGGTGGCCTCCGTTGGCATCCATAGCTTGGCCACCAACCCCAACTTCCACTGGGATACTTTCAGCCTGTACGTCCTCGACGAAAACGTCATCCGAGGCGTTGGGTGGACTCTTCTTCTCACCGTCCTGTCGATGACCATAGCCGTGACCCTGGCTATTTTGCTTGCCTTCATGCGCCAGTCTGACAACCCCCCATCTTCCGGTGGTCCAGCTGGTTCTGGGTCTGGTTCTTCCGAGGCACCCCCCCGTCTACACCCAGTTGATCTTTTGGGGGGGATTGGTAGCCGTCCTTTACCCCCAAAATCACCCTTGGTGTCCCCTTCGGCCCGGAACTGCTCAGTCTGACAACCCAAGACCTGCTGAACGCTTTCTGGGCTGCCGTTCTGGGCCTCGCCCTGAACGAGTCGGCCTACTTGGCGGAGATCTTCCGCGCTGGTTTGAAGTCTGTGGACAAGGGACAGATTGAAGCCGCTGAAGCCTTGGGCATGCGTGGCACGAAAATCATGTGGCGCATTGTCCTTCCCCAAGCGATGCGCATCATTGTTCCGCCAACCGGCAACGAAACCATCGGAATGCTCAAGACAACCTCCCTGGTGCTTGCAGTGCCGTTCACTTTGGACCTGACCTTCGTTACCAACACCCTTGCCAACAGAAGCTACCTCCCTATTCCGTTGCTCATCGTGGCGGCGTTCTGGTACCTGGTCGTCACCAGCATCCTGATGGTGGGCCAGCACTTTATCGAGAAGCACTACGGAAAAGGCGTCGACATCTCCACTCGAATCACAGTCAACCCCGCAGCCCTGCAAGCAGCCGGCGCAAGCGTCCGCCCGGCACCGGCCACCACCCCTGATAGCGCACCAACCATTGAGGAGAGCGGCCGATGAGTGCAGCAACCACCGATCTGGTCAGGATCGAGGGAGTCCACAAGTATTTTGGGGGACCACCACGTCCTGAGTGGCATCGACATGACCGTAAAAGAAGGTGAAGTCGCAGTCCTGATCGGCCCCCCCTCAGGGTCAGGAAAGTCAACCCTCCTGCGCTGCATCAACCATTTGGAGAGCATTAGCGCCGGCCGGATCCGCGTCAACGGCGAACTCATCGGATACCGCGAAAAGGACGGAAAACTCCACGAACTGCATCTCAAAGACGTCGCCCGCCAACGCCGGAACATCGGCATGGTTTTCCAACGGTTCAACCTCTTTGGCCATAAGACAGCCTTGGAGAACATCATTGAGGCTCCCGTGCAGGTCCGTGGTCTTGAAAAAGTTCCCGCCAAACGGCGTGCCCAGGAGCTTCTCGACCGGGTCGGACTCGCCCATCGCGCCAGCTACTACCCCCCCGCGCAGCTCTCCGGCGGCCAGCAACAGCGCGTTGCCATCGCCCGGGCTTTGGCCATGGATCCGGAGCTGATGCTCTTCGATGAACCGACCTCCGCACTGGACCCCCCCGAACTGGTAGGAGACGTCTTGGATGTGATGAAGGGCCTCGCAAAGTCGGGCATGACCATGATCGTGGTAACCCACGAGATCGGTTTCGCCCGGGAGGTCGGAGACACTTTGACGTTCATGGACGGCGGGATCGTCGTAGAGTCGGGCAATCCCCCCCGCGAGCTCATAGCCAACCCCCCCCAGCAGGAACGCACCAAGAGTTTCTTCAGCAAAGTCCTTTAATCAACACATCAATCCCGCCCAGGTGCGGGCCGTCGAGTCCCGGCGGCGCACAGAGGCAGGACCCAAACCACACCAAGGTATTCACGTTTAGACCATGAACTTCGAACATCTGAAGGCTCTGAGCGCCATCGTCGAGACCGGATCGTTCGATGCTGCCGCGACCCTGCTCGGCATCACGCCTTCCGCTGTCAGCCAACGCATAAAAGCCTTGGAAACCTCCGCCGGGCAAATACTGGTCCGCCGCAGCCTGCCGAGCAGCCCCCCCACGGAAGCCGGCGCCGTACTCTTGCGCACAGCCCGACAGATTCAGGCGCTGGAGGCAGACGCCCTGCAGTCGTTGGGCCAAGGCCCTGAAGGACGGGCCATTGTTGCCCTCGCCGTAAACGCCGATTCGCTCGCCACGTGGTTTATCCCTGTTCTGCACGATGCAGCCACATGGTCGGATGCAGTGCTGGACCTACACATCGAAGACCAAGACCATAGCAGCCGGTTACTGCGCCAAGGAGACGTACTGGGGGGGCAGTCACCACCGATCCGAAAGCCGTCGGGGGGGATGCCGGGCAGAGTCGCTCGGCGTAATGCGCTATGTCCCGGCCGCCTCGCCCGCACTGCGGCAACGGCACGAAGCTTCTGATGGGGTGAACTGGTCGGAAATGCCGATGCTCCGCTTCAGCACCAACGATGACATGCAGCACCGTTTCCTTCGTTCCCAGGGTGTTGAACACTTTCCCCCCAACCCATACCGTCCCTTCCTCCGAAGCGTTCCTTACGGCCGCATGCGCCGGACTGGGATGGGGGGCATGATCCCCGAGCAGCAACTCCAGCAGGACCTGCCCCCGAGGCCTGGTCCCCCTCCCCGGAACCCCAAATGACGTAGCGCTGTACTGGCAGTGCTGGTCAATGGCCTCACCACGGCTCGAACGAATCACTGGAGCCGTCCGGCGGCCGGCAGTAAGCTGCGCCAAATCTGATTTTCTTCCATGATGCACTATAAGTGCAGTATGATGCCTTTATGGAAACTCCAACTCTCGTGGACGCCAGCCGCATTGAGCAGCCAACGGTGAGGCCGTCGTCGAGTATCCCGAACCAGGTGAAGTCATCTGGTGCGACGACGACGGCGTGACTTGTCGACGGTGGAACTGGCGGCAAGGCCGGCGGACACAGCTACGGGACGAAACCTCCAGCGCGTTGTTCATCCGGGATGCCCTGGACCCTGTTAGCACTGAGGCCCTGCAGGCGGCCGTCGAGGAACTGGCAACCCATCTGGCCGGCTGGGGGGGCCCGACATCTCCATCACAGACCATCTCATCAACAAAGCCACCCTGACGTGACCGGGCCTCCGAGGTTGCGTGCAAGCAGTGGATGCCCGACCGAGGGGAACCAACAATGACCACTTCCAACCGCGCAATACCACCGTGGGCGCTGACAATAGCAGCCATGTTTTCCATCCAGCTTGGCTCTGCCCTGTCCGCAGGATTGATGCCGACGCTCGGACCATCGGTACGGCGTGGCTTCGGCTAAGCATGGGCGCGCTCATCCTGCTGCTCTTGGCCCGCCCGCCGCTGAAGTCCCTCCGCCTTCGTGACGCCCCGGCCGTACTGGGTCTTGGCATCGCCGTTGGACTGATGTCAGTGACGTTCCTCGCCGCCATGGAACGTCTTCCGCTTGGCACCGCTGTCGCCATTGAATTCCTTGGCCCGCTCAGCGTCGCCGCACTTCGCGGGCGGGGGGGCGTTCGATCATTGGTCTTGCCTGCAACTGCACTGGCAGGCGTCCTCCTGCTCACCGAACCTTGGGCCGGCGAAGTAGACCTGATCGGCGTTGGTTTTGCTGCCATGGGCGCGGTCGGCTGGGCGGCCTACGTTCTGTTGACCCAAAAAGTCGGTGACCGGTTCAGCGGAATCGGTGGTCTGGCGTTGACCATTCCTATGGCAGCCGTGGTTGTGACACCGTTCGGGCTGCCGCAGGCCTTCGGCCACATCACTTGGGAACTCGTTGCCGTGGCTGCCGCCCTGGCAGTATTGATACCAGTGCTGCCCTACATCCTGGAAATGCGGGCGCTTCGTCGGATGACGCACACAGCGTTCGGCACCCTGCTGGCATTGGAGCCGGCCATCGGCCTCCTGCTGGGTATGGTCGTGCTCGCCCAGTCCCCCTTCGGCTCTCCAATTCGCGGGAATCCTGCTGGTCATCTTCGCGGGCGCGGCAGCACAACGAGGAGGACGCCGCCAACAGCAGCTCCACACATCTGCGCCTGTACAGGCGTGAAACACAGTCCACCGCAACCCTGACCCAGGCAAAGCGGCCTTTTACACATTCGTGAAAGGCCGCTTTTGCCTTTCCGTGAAGATTCCGGGGGGGCGTCGGGCCAATGGCCGATGCGGCCAAACTACCCGCATTTTTGGGCGTTTCGGCATCCCGGACAGTCGATTCGTACCTAGGTAACTGACACACCCGGGAACGAGGCTTGAAGGACAGCATCACCGCCCTACCAAGGAGATCCCGTGACTACTTACAACCTGGCCCTGATTGGTTTCGGAGGCGTTAACCGCGCCCTGGCCGAACTGATCCGCGACGAACCACAGCGCTTCGCTTCCCTCGGATTCGAGCTCCGCGTCGTAGCCATCACCGACCTGGCCTTCGGATCACTCGTCCAGGCGACGGCATCGACCTTGCAGCCGTCCTGGCCATGCCCCGCGGGACCTCCTTCGACGGGCTCCCCCGGCGGCAGCTCCGACCCCCCGAAATGAAGACGTCATCAAGAACAGCCCCCGCCGATATCGTCGTCGAAGCAACCTTCACCAGCCCAATCGACGGCGAACCGGCCGTCTCGCACGTAAGGTGGGCCATCGAGTCGGGCAAGCACGTGGTGACCACCAACAAGTCCCGTCGCTCTCCGGGGGGGCCCTGAACTGAGCAAACTCGCTGCAAGCAACGGCGTCCGCTTCGAATACGAAGGCGCCGTCATGAGCGGTACGCCAGTGATCCGCCTGGCACACAAGATGCTCGGAGGTCTCGAGCTGACGGCAGTCCAAGGCATCCTGAATGGAACCAGCAATTATGTGCTGGGCCGCATGGAAGCCGGTTTGCGTTTGGACGAGGCTATCGCCGAAGCCCAGGATCTCGGCTACGCGGAGGCTGACCCGACCGCGGACATCGGCGGCTCCGACGTCCGGCTCAAGGTCGCCATTCTGGCCAACGAACTGCTCGGGGCCAGCATGAACCCCAGCGATGTAGAAACCACCGGCATTCAGGACATCAAGAGTGATGACGTGGCCAAGGCGTTGGCAAGCGGACATCGCTGGAAGCTGATCGGCGAAGCCCGCCGTGAAGCAGACGGCCGGGTCGTTGCCACCGTCAAGCCGATCGCCCTGCAGGCCGACCACCCGCTCGCCGGCATTTCCGGTGCCACCAACGCCGTGTCTTTCACCACCGATCTGCTCGGGGGCAGTCACCGTATCCGGCCCGGGCGCTGGCCGTGTGGAGACCGCCTACGCCCTCATCTCGGACATCATGGCCGTCAACGAATTCGTCAAAGGAGCCGTCCGTGCCTGAAACAGCGATTGCCGAAGCCAACTCCCCAGTGACCACTCACGATCTGGTGGTGCACAACAAGTTTGACGGTTCCGTATTGGCAACCTTGCCCCCCCAGTGCAGCGAGGCAGATGTACAGGTGGAACTGATCCGTGCCGCTTCCGCCACGCCGGCAGCGGCCGCCATGCCCCGTCACGAGCGGGGCCGGATCCTGGACACCGCCGCGGACCTTCTTCAGGAGCGCTCCCAAAAAGTCTCGGAACTGATCGTTGCCGAAGCCGGCAAAACCATCAAACAGGCACGCAAGGAAGTCGCGCGGGCCGTCAACACCCTCAAGCTCTCGGCAGCGGAGACGCGCCGAAACGTCGGCGAAGTAGTCCCGTTCGACTCCTTCGCAGGCTCCGAGAACCGGCAGGGTTGGTTCACCCGTGAACCGCTGGGACTCATTGCGGCCATTACCCCCTTACAACGACGCTTTGAACTTGGTGGCCCACAAGCTCGGCCCCCCCGCGATTGCCGGCGGCAATACCGTGATCCTGAAGCCGTCGCAGCTGACTCCGTTGACAGCCATCCTCCTGGTGGACCTGCTGCGTGAGGCCGGGCTGCCGGCGGAGTTCGTTACCGTGGTCCTGGGTGATCGCACGATCGCGCAGACCATCATCTCCTCCAAGCTGGTCCGCATGGTTTCCTTCACAGGAGGTTTTGCCACCGGGCGTGCGATCGCGGCGAACGCCGGTATTAAGCGCTTGTCCATGGAACTCGGCGGCAACGCGCCTGTCATCGTGTTCGACGACGCCGACCTTGCCACCGCCGTCGAAGCCTGTGTCTCCGGCTCCTTCTGGCTGCCGGACAGAACTGCATCGGCGCCCAGCGAATCCTTGTCCAAAGGACTGTCTTCGCTGCCTTCCTTAAGGACTTCGTCGCCCAAACGGCGGCTTTGAAAACCGGCGACCCGCGCAACGAACAAACCGACGTCGGACCCATGATCAGCAACGGCTCCGCTGTCGAAGCGAAGCGGAAGATCGATGACGCCGTCGTAGCCGGGGCACAGCTACTCACTGGCGGAACCCTGAACGGGCCGGTCCTGACGCCCGCTGTGCTCACGGGCGTCCCCCGCAACTGTGAGGCATGGAGCGAGGAACTGTTTGCCCCCCCCGTAGTCCTGGTGGAGCCGTTCGACTCCCCCCCTGAGGAAGCCATCGAGCTGGCCAACGACAGCGAATACGCCCTGCAGGCCGGGGTATTCACTAAGGACCTGGGCCGAGCCCTGGCAACCGCCAAGGCAATCGACGCAGGCGGCGTCATGATCAACGACTCCTCGGACTACCGGCACGACGCAATGCCGTTCGGCGGTTCAAAATACGGCAGCATGGGCCGCGAAGGTGTCCACTTCGCCTACGAGGAAATGACCCAGCCCAAAGTCATCGCGATCGCCTCATGACCGCAGGCGTGAGAATTGAACAGGACAGCCTGGGGGGGACCTTGGCGGTCCCCAGGTCCGCCCTGTGGGGGGGAATCCATACTGAACGGGCCATCCTCAACTTCCCCATCAGCGGCATCCAACTGGGAACCCACCGGCACCTGGTCCGGGCACTGGCGTATGTCAAAAAGGCTGCGGCGCTGACCAACACCGAGTTGTGCCTGATCCCGGCAGACATTGGCCACGCCATCGTTGCAGCCTGTGACACTGTGGCCTCAGGCGACGTCGACCACGCTTTTCCGGTGGACGTCATCCAAGGCGGCGCCGGGACTTCCACCAATATGAACGCCAACGAGGTCATCGCCAACCTCGCCCTGGAAGCATTAGGCCATCCCCGAGGCTTCTACGATGCGGTCGACCCCCATCGGGCACGTAAACAAATGCCAGTCCACCAACGACGTCTACCCGACGGCAGTGCGCCTTGCCCTCGTGTTCGCCTTGGAAGATCTACTGGAGCGTCTGGCCCTGCTTTCGGCTGCGTTCGCCGAACGGGGGGGCGGGCGTTCTCATCCATCCCGAAGGTTGGCCGCACGCAGTTGCAGGATGCGGTGCCCATGACCCTCGGACAAGAGTTCACCGCGTTCTCGGTCACGCTGGAAGAAGACCAACGCAGACTACGCGAGGCGGCCGCCCTTTTGCTCGAGTGCAGTCTGGGTGCCACCGCCATCGGCACCGGCATCACCGCCGATCCACTGTATGTTGAGCGTGTCATCGACAAGCTTTCAGCCGTGAGCGGCGTGACGCTGGTCCGTGCCCACGACTTCGTCGAAGCAACGTGGGACACCGGCGCCTTCATGACGTTCTCCGGAGCGCTCAAGCGCACCGCCATCAAGCTCTCCAAGATCTGCAGTGACTTGCGGCTGCTCTCCAGTGGCCCGCAAACAGGACTGGCCGAGATTCGATTGCCTCCGCGCCAAGCGGGCTCCTCGATCATGCCCGGCAAGGTCAACCCCGTGGTTCCCGAGGTCGTCAACCAGATCGCCTTCTTCGTCTCCGGAGCTGACGTAACTGTAACCATGGCAGCAGAAAACGGACAGCTTCAGCTGAACGCGTTCGAACCGGCCATAGCTCACGCCCTGCTCCAATCAGTGAGCTGGCTGACCAACGGTGCCGACGTTCTGCGGGACCTTTGCGTGGAAGGCATTGAAGCGAACGAGGCTTTGCTGCGCTCCCGGGCTAGGGCGTCCACAGCGCAGGCCACTGCGCTGCTCCCGTTGCTGGGCTATGCAGTGGCGGCAGACCTCGCACACCGCGCCCTTGCTTCAGGCACAGTGTCATGGACCTCGCCGTCACCGAAGGACTGCTCCTCCCCCGGGCAGGCTGAGGCCTTAATGGGCGTCTGATTCGGGCCACAAGCTCGGTATCAGCGCCCCCTCAGCGTGGAGTCTGCCTGTCTATCACAGTCGAGAGGGACAAAGCAGTGGTTGTGTCGCGGACTCCGGGAAACTCTGAAACCTGCCGCCAGATTTCCTGGATCCTGGCTGCATCAGGTGCCTCCACCCTGGCGATCAGATCAAGCTCCCCCCCACTCACGACGTCGCAGGTGGTAATTTCCGGAATCGCCCGCAACCCGGCGATGACGTCACCACCCCTCATCCTGTCCTGACGCTGAATCAGGAGCACGGCGTTGACTGTGGGCGCCCCGTTCCCAGCGGATTCCTTGATGGTGTAACCGTTGATGAAGCCGTCCCGTTCAAGCCGTTCGATTCGCTGCCGCACAGCGTTACGGGAAAGCAGCACCTTCCCGCCAAGTTGAGCCAAGCTGATGCGGGCGTTTCGACGAAGCTCGGCAAGAATCTGCGCGTCTATCTCATCGCGTGGATTCTTGGGCATGGGCGCTCCTGACTGAGGGGGGGTTTGAACATGTGATTGGGCGATCCCGCGCAAAGCATCGATAACGACAGCCACTGCCCGGTGAACTACCCGTTCGGGGCGGACCAGCATGTCCACGTGGCGAACTGTTTGCACGCCTTCGAGCGGACGCAGGACGACGTCCTGGGATGCAGGAATCCGAACGGTATGCCGGGGCAGCAATGCAAGGTGTCCACTTTCGGACACCATGGCCGCGGCAGTGCTGAAGTCATTGATCCTGTGCACAACGCGCATCGGATACCCGGCCGCAGCGGCTACTGCGTCGAGCATGTCGGCCGGTGAGAAACCAGCATGGGTGGAAATCCACGTCGTTCCCACCAAGTCAGAAGGTTTCAGCGTCCTCTTCATCGCCAGATCATGGGACGAGTGCATTGCCACGTCCATAGGTTCCCGCAACAACGACAACACGGCAAGCCTGTCCCTGGGCCACGGGGGGGTGTGTGACTCATTCTGTGGCCGATCACAATGTCGTAACTGGCCGTCAGAGCGGGGGGGAACGAAACACGGTCGACGTCTTCATCGACGCATTCAACCACTGGGAATCCTTCCGTGTGTTCCAAGGCAGCCAACTCGGGGGGGAAGAACGTCATCGCTGCGCTGTGGAAAGCACTGACGCGCACGGTCCGATCGATGCCTCCGACAAACTCATCCACCGTTGCTTCAGCGCGGGTGATCGCCTCGGAAACAGCGATTGCAGCTACCGCCAGGGCCTGACCGGCATCAGTGAGTTCAACGGATCGCCCCCCCGTTTCTGAGTGAGGGGTGCCTTGAACTTACGTTGAAGTGCAGCGAGTGACTGGGAGACCGCCGAGGGGCTCACGCCAAGAGCGCGTGCCGTAGCGGCCACACTGCCGTGATCGCCGAGCTCGCGCAAGACGCTGAGTTGATAGGGATCCATAAGCCTTACCTTAATTGTTGAGAACAACATATCTCATGGGCGCTATCTTTCTGCCACTCCCGGCTGTGCCAGGAACAGGCAAAGGAATCTGTCAACGATTCCGGGATCGATACCCATTGAAAGTGCACTCTAAGTGCAGTATGCTGCATTCATGGATGAAAACATCGCAACTTTGGCTTCGGCCATCGGCACGCGGGTGAAGCAGGAGCGCCTGGCCCGCCGTATGACACTGGATCAACTGGCCGAAGCGGCGGGCGTTAGCCGCCGCATGCTGGTCAACGTCGAGCAAGCAACCATGAATCCAAGCGTCGGCACTCTGCTAAGGATCAGCGATGCTTGGGCGTCGGGCTGCCGGACCTGGTCCAGTCGCCCGAGCCAAGGCCGTCACAGTGACCCGCAAGGGTGAAGGTGCCGTGCTGTGGAGCAGCGATTCGGGCGGACGCGGCGTGCTGGTCGGCGGAACAGCTCCACCGGAAGTAGTGGAGTTGTGGGACTGGATCCTCGGACCAGGCGACCAGCACTCAAGCGAAGCACATACTCCCGGCACCAAGGAACTCCTGCAGGTTCAACAAGGCACCGTCATGGTGGGCATTGCGGACCAAACGATCATCCTCGAAGTCGGGGGGGACTCGGTCACTTTCCCCCCGGGGGACGTAGCCCACTCTTACAGCAACAGCACCTCCGAACCGGCACGGTTCTCCCTCGCTGTCTTTGAACGCGGTGTCGGTTCAGGCCATCGGGAGGCAGGCAATGCCTAGTACCCAAGCCCTTCAGGAAACCCTGGACGCCGCCCAGGTTGAACCCGCTGTTTTCGAACTTCGACCCGACTACCGGGCCCTGCTGATTGCGGTCGATGGCCTCGTCCCCGGGGGGGCCAGCGATGAAGCAAGCAAGGCCTTGCTGGAGCAGGCTGAGGAAGGTGCCCGGACAGCCCTGAGCGAGCAGAAGGCCGAACACCTTCCGCACATTGCCGCATGGCGGGAGGCGTACCAAGCCTTCGGCGCCAAGCCCAACCGCACACGTAACAGCCTTGAAGCATTGGTTCGGCGGGCGGATGCGGGCCTCCCGAGGGTCAACAGGCTCACGGACCTTTACAACGCAATCTCGGTCATGCACCAGATCCCGCTCGGCGGCGAAGACCTCGCCCGATACAGCGGGGGGGCACCACGACTGGTTCGTGCGACGGGCCAGGAACCTTTCGACACCATAGCCAGCGGAGAACCGGTCGTCGAATACCCCGACGCCGGTGAAGTTCTCTGGTGCGACGACGACGGCGTCACCTGCCGTCGATGGAATTGGCGTCAAGGCCGCCGCACGCAATTGCGTGACGAGACCACCTCAGCTTTGTTCATTTTGGACGCACTTGCACCGATGAGCACCGAATCGTTGCTTGCTGCAGGAGCTGACCTTACCAAGCACCTGTCCACGCTGGGTTCAGAGGTCGTCAGCGTCCAGCGCCTGATCAGCCACCGCCCAGCGCCGCATTCCACTGCCCGCTGATGAGGCTTACCCTCCGAAAGGAAACCCGAACAATGAACCGCGCACCTGACAAGCACAACCGGGCCTCCGTCCATGACGCCACCTGGGCCGTCCATGGCGGAAACAGCATCGACAAAGGCACCGGCGCCCTCCGCACTCCCCTCATCATGGCCAACTCCTACCTTCTCCCGGACGACCCCTCGGACATGGATTGGTCGAGCGTTGACGACGGACTGGTCTACACCCGAAATGCCGGAGCCAACCAGGTCGCCCTGGAAACAAAGCTTGCCGCTATGGAAGGCGCCGACGCGGCAGCCGCTTTCGCCACGGGCGTGGCCGCCTTGCATGGAGTGTTCTTCGCCCTCCTGAAGTCCGGCGATCACGTGGTGGTTTCCAACGTCACCTACGAAGCGGTCTACCGTCTCTTCGGGGGGGAACTTCTTCCGGAAAAGTACGGCATTGAGGCCAGCTTCGTTGATGCGGACGACCTGGAAGCAGTCCGGGCAGCCGTTCGTCCGAACACGAAGCTGATTCACGCTGAAACCATCGCCAATCCCACTACCAAGGTGGCCAACGTCGCCGCCCTGGCCAGTATCGCCAAGGACGCCGGCATCCTGCTGACCATAGATGCCACGTTCACTCCGGCACCTTTCTACCGAGCCCTCGACGACGGCGCAGACTTGGTCATCCACTCGCTGACCAAGTACATCAACGGTCACGGCGACGCAATGGGCGGTGTGGTCATTGGACGACGCGAACTCGTCCAGCACATCCGGCACGATGCCATCGTTGATGCCGGCGGAGTGATTTCGCCTTTCAACGCCTGGATGATCATGCGCGGTTCCGTGACCCTGCCGCTGCGCCTCAAGCAGCAGTTCTCCAGCGCGGAGAAGGTAGCGGCAGTCCTCGAATCCGACCCGCGGATCGCCTACGTCCTCTACCTGGCCTGGTCTCCCACCCGCAGCACGAACTGGCCGGCAAACAGTTCGGAGGCCGCGGCTTCGGAGGCGTTCTCGCATTCGCTGTGGAAGGTGACTCAAATACCCAGAACACCTTCGTGAAAAACCTGCAGGTCATCACGTCGGCGGTCTCGCTCGGCCACGATGAAACGCTGATCGTCCACGTCGGCCCGGATGCCCGCGGCGGATCGGAAAACTACCCGGCATCATTCCATAAGTACGGCCACTTGCGCCTGTCCATCGGGCTTGAAGACCCCGAGGACATTATTGATGACATCCTCAGCGCCCTGGACAAGACCTTCGGGGGGGACAAGTAGACACCATAGGACAAAGCCTGGGACGGACGCTGGAGCAGCGCCCGTCCCAGGCTTGGCCTTCTTTCCAATCTGTCCGGTCCGGCACACGAACTCGTCGCCAGGAAGGATCAGCTTCGGGACCGATCGAGATGGCGGTCAACAAAGGAGACCACCACAGCCGAGACGACGAGCCCGGCTGCCAGGTATAAGGGAAGCCTGGTTGCAGGCGCGACGAGTGCCCCCCCGCAAGCGCTGTCCCGGCCGAACCGGCAGTGATTTTCAGGCGCCGATCCAGACGAATACCTGACCTCGCGCCGCTGGCGGCGCGTATTCGCTACGGGCCGCCAAGGTGGAAGCGAAGAAGTAGGAGTTCAGCACGCCGGCGCAAGCAAAGGCTCCAACCGCCGTCGGGAATATCCCCGCTATGGCCGCACCGCCCAAGGCAATCCCTACCGCAGCGGCCAGCCAGGTCATTAATGGGTCTGCGTCTGTTTGCAGGGGCCGGATCATGACGCCCGCTGATCCCAGGAGTCCGCCCAGTCCATAGGCTGCTGTCAAAATGCCGGCTGCTGCCGGCGCTACCCCCCCCAGTTCGCCCGTGGATGCCACAGCGGTGATCGGTAGTGCGGCCACTGACAGGGCCACGACAACGGTCATGTAGAGGGTTCGTCGCAGCGGGCCGTTGGAGATCATCATCAGCAGTGTCCGGCCAGGCCGGGGAACTTCGGCGGCAACCGAAGCCGGAGGCGTGTAGGGCAATAGCCTGATGACAGCAGCGGCCACAAACGTTGATCCTGCAAGGATCAGTGCGGCAGTGGCGGGGGTTGGCCCAGGCCGAGACGGCCGCCACCAAGGACGGTCCGATCGTCCCGCTGATGCCGTACGTGGCCACGTCCCAGCCCTGAGCGCGCCTTTGGCTGGTGCGCTCAGGCCGGCGATTGCTGCCAATCTGCTGCTGATGCCGCCCGTGAGCAGAGGACCGACCAGGCCGGAGGCGATGAGCAGGAGACCGGGAACAATGGGCGGGCTTACGGGGGAAAAGAAGAACCGCAGCCGCGAGGGTTGCGCCATGGACAACACATGCCCACGCAATTACTGTCCTGCCATCCTTGGCTGTATCCAGGCTGCGCGCTATGAGGGGCCCGAAGAGATGCGGCGCCGTGATGCAAGCACCCAAAATTCCGGCCAACCAGCCGGGTGCTCCGCTCGTGGTTGCGAGCAGGACTATCGCAACAACTGCGCCGCCATCGGCACTACGTGCAGGGTGGCAGCCAGGACATAGCGTGCAAGGCCACCCGGAGAGCCCGGCTGGTTCGTTTTACGGTTCTGATTCTTTCTTGCCAGGCTAACTGACACCTAAGCCTCCAAACCACATTGCCGAATGGCCTCGGCCACTCTTTCCCGCCCCCCCTCGGAGTCCAAGCCGTGGAGGGGCAGCGGCAAAGCCGAGGACGGCACGACGCCTAGGTCTCAGCCAGGCTGCGGTGACGCGAAGGCTTCCATAGGTACGGAACAGGGACCAGATCGGTTCCAGATCCGAGGAGGCGGCCGATGCCAGATCGTTTCGACCAGCGACAGCATGATCAACAAGGTCCTTGCCTGTTGAGGCAACACCCCGGCAATCACCGAGTACCAGACGTTGCATCCAGCCAGCAGTGCCTCGGCGGCCGCCCAGTCTCCACTGATGCCCAGTGATGTCTCCTCCGGCAAACCGGCCTTGAGCTTGGCAACCCTGGCGGCTACTTCACCTGAGGCGGGCGGCGGAATCTTTATGGAAGCAATTCCCGGAATCCTGGCAATCCTGGCGTGCAGGTCATCGCTGAAGGTGAAGCCGGTGGTGCTGGGTTGTCATAGACAACAATTGGAAGATCGGACTCTGCCGCGACGGTATCGAAGAGCCCGAAAACCTCGGCCTCCGATAGCTTTTGGTAGGACACCGGTGCCAGCAGCAGAGCTGAAGCACCGGCGTTTTGGGCATCAGCGGCAAATACCAGGACGTCCCGCGTGCGAACAGCTCCTATTCCGGCGAGAACAGGCACCCCCCCGCTTGCTGCTTCCACAGCAATTTCGAGGACTGCCCTCCGTTCCTCGCGTGAGAGATAGGCGTAGTTTCCGGTCGAACCGAGAACACCCAGCGAATCTGCTCCGGCCTTCGCAACGCGGTTCACCACCCGGCCAAGTGCCTTCAGGTCGACACTTTCACCGGCCATGGGGGGTGAGGGGGGAATGCACTGAGGCCGTTGAACACTGGTTCCTACTTTCGTCATGCTGCAGAATCGCAGCGCTTCGTGGTGACGTGGTCCATGCTTCCAAAGGCCTTGGTCCTACACTAGGTCCAAGAACGTATAAGCCTGGAGGTCCAAGTGAGTGAAGCGGAAATACCGATTGAACTGGACAGGAACAGCCCCATGTCGCTCGCGGCACAAGTGGCCAGCAAGCTGCGCACCGCAATCCTCAATGGCATTCTCCAGCCAGAGCACACGCTGCCTGCGACCCGAAGACTCGCAACAGAACTGGGCATTTCACGGGGGTGTGGTGGTGCGCGCATTCGAACAACTGGCAGGCGAAGGGTTCCTCGAGAGCAACGGCTCGGGCGGGACCAAGGTGGCCGTCCGTCCCGATATGCAACCCCCGCCCCCCCTTCAACGGGAAACAACCCAGCAGGACCCCCGCTCCCGACTGACGTGATAGACCTGACGCCTGGCCGCCCATCCGGATCACCGTTTCAGGACAGGCAATGGCGCAGCGCCTGGAAGTCGGCCATAGGGGAACAGGGGGAACATCCAACTCCCACCAGCCCTGGGGGGGACAATGGCACTCCGGGAAGCAGTGGCTGATCACCTTGCCGTATCACGAGGGCTCGCCGTCGATGCAGAAGACGTCATCATCACCGGTGGCACCAGTGACGCGCTGCATCTCGTCGTCGCCATGCTCCGCAACCGCTCGCCACAGCCGCGCATCCTGGTAGAGGACCCTGGCTACCCCCACAGCACGCCGGGTCATGACGGCGGCCGGCGCACAGCTGGCGACAGTGCCGGTGGATCAAAACGGCCTAAACAGCTCACAGCTGGCCTTGCTGGAGGAAATACCGGATGCAGTCCTGGTGACCCCCGAGCCACCAATACCCCTTGGGCGGCAGGATGGCCGTCCAGGAAAGGCTGGGGGGGCTGCTCAAATGGGCAGACCAGCACGGTGTTCTGGTGCTGGAGGATGACTATGACAGCGAATTCCGCCACAGCAGAATGCCCCCTTCCGGCCATGGCATCCCTCCCAAGCGCGGCCGACGTCGTCCTGCTGGGTACGTTCTCCAAGAACCTCAGCCCGTGGCTGCGATGCGGATACTTAGTGGTTCGGGGCAACGCCGGCGAAATGCTGAAAGCCATGAGGGAGGCCTTGGACACGCCCGTGGCCGGGGTGCTGCAATCAGCTATCGCACACTACATTAAGGGCGGCGGGCTTTCGCGGCATATCACGCGTGCCAGGCGCGAATATGCGCATCGACGATCCCTCCTCATGGACCGCCTGAACCCGCGGGATGACTTGGAACTCACCGCACTCGACGGCGGGCTGCATGCGGTCATTCGCTTCAAAAGCCCCGACGCTACAAGCGTGGCCACAAAGGCCTTGGAGTTAGGAGTGCGGGTGGTCCCCTTGGCTGGATACTACGCCGATCGCCCAGCCGAAAACGGTTTGGTCGTTGGCTATGGGGGGGCCGTCTCCGACCTGCAACTTGCCAAGGCCCTGGCTGTTCTCTCGGGCCTGATAGGAGGCGGCGCCCAAGGCTTGAGGTCAGACCCCCTCCGATGAGCAACCATAAGTGCATTTCATTGCCCTAATAGTGCATAATAAGAGTTATCCGCAGCGTTCACTAATCCCTCCGCACCTAAGTGCAGATCAGGGTTTCTCTTCAGCAAGGAAAGCTCATGGCGTGGCTCGTACTCATCATTTCCGGCGTGCTCGAAGCGTCTGGGCAACAGCCTGGGAGCCTCAGACGGTTTCAAGCGCAAGCTCCAACATTTATCTTCATCGCCTCCATGGCCGTCAGCATGGCCGGCCTGGCCTACGCGATGAAAGAACTGCCCACCGGCACGTCCTATGCCGTATGGGTGGGCATCGGCGCGGTACTCACCGCGGTGCTTGCCGTCCTAAACAAGCAGGAGAAACTTTCCGTTTCACGCGCCGCACTGCTGACCGCCCTGATTGGGTGCGTCGTCGGGTTGAAGGTGGTCAGCTAATGCACTGGATAGTGCTTCTTGCCAGCGCCGTCCTCGAAGCCGTATGGGCCACGGCCCTCGGGCAAAGCGAGGGATTCACCAACACCATTGCAACAAGCGTGTTCGCTGTAGGTCTGGTGCTCAGCATGCTCGGTTTGGGATTTGCAGCCAAACGGATTCCAATGAGCACCGCCTACGCTGTATGGACCGGTACCGGAGCCGCGCTGACTGTTACCTGGGCAATGGTCGAAGGCAACGAGACACCCACTCCACTCCGAATAATCTTCCTTGTGGGCATCATCGGCTGTGTCATCGGCCTGAAACTCATACCCGCAAAAACCATCAAGTCAGCCGACACATTCATTCCGTGACGATCTGAAACACCCAACCCGTGGCACACGCCCCCCGACGCGGGCCTTCCATCTCAAGAATTACGACGGCGATCCCGCCTCAGCGCCGCGCTTCCGGACGCTTGAAAACCATCCCGTACATGGCGCTGCTGAGTCTGGGCCTGATCCGCGTCTCACCCGAATCAGGCCCAGCTACTCACGGTCCCTTCGGCCGGTCCACTTCTGAAACCTCACAACGAGTGGTGTCTCATTCTTTGAGGACTACATGTCCAGGTGGCCGAGGAACTCTCCGGTATATGGGCAAAGGTAGGCGACGGTGTCATTCACACGGACCGTGAAGTCGGTACCCCCAGGGACCTCGAACCGTTCGCCTTCCTTGTAGGTGGTCCACTCCCCCTGACCGGCAGGCTGCTGGACATCCCAGGTACCGCGCACGAGATGCATCCACTCCTTGACGGGGGGGCTTCGAACTTCCACTCGCCAGGCTCCATCACCCCGACGGTGAAGTTGCCCTGCTCGTTCTTGAATTCGAGGCTGCGTACCTGTCCCTCGAAGTATTCGTTCTGGCCGATCATGACATGCTCCCATTCGCAGTTGCGGTCTTCGGCTCGCTGATTGCGGCCTGCTGAGAATCACACTATTGAAGCCATGCTTCCCGTACCATCGCCGGAGCGTACTCTTTGCTAGTTAAGTAGTGGCCGATGTGTACAGAAATACGGCCCGATCGTTGTTAACATAGGGCCATGGCACTTGAATCCAAGTCCTTCACGGTGGCCAGGCTTGCCTCCATTCCAAACATCGGGCTGACCATGGCGCACGGAGCAGCGGAGTTGAACGAGCCGCCGGTATCCCGATCTCCGTCGAGCGGAAGGGGGCGGTTCCCTGAGCTCCACGGCGGTGAGATAGTGCTTACCAGCGGGCTGCACATCGGTGAGGATTGGACAGCCTGGAAGAGTTTCCTGCTGGCAGCTACGGGCGCCGGCGCTCCGGCTCATCATTGGCCTCGGCACAGAGGCAGCCTTCGAAAGCCTCCCGGAACAGGTGCAGACCCTGGCAAGCGAACATGACCTGCCACTGCTGACCGGCGACATTGCCGACTTCGGGCGGATTGCGCACACTATCACCGTTCTCCACTCGGAGGGACAACGGGAATCGTTCAGGCGACCGCTCGACCTTCAGATGGAGATCACCGCGATCGTGGCCCGCGGCGGTTCGTTCGGAGACCTGCTCGCCGGCTGGCAGCAACGGACCGAGGAGCCGGTAGCCGCGTATGACCGCCTCGGGCAGGTCATGGCCAGAAGCTCGTCCTTCCCAGCAAACTTGCTCGCTCCGCTGGGCAAACGCCTCGCCGGTCAAGAAGCTCCACGACTCGGAGAACAACTTCGCCTGAACGCAACCGAGCTGGCTCCCGATCCCGATGGCACGTCTGCAAGCCCCCCGAAGGAACGGTCGAAATCTCCCCCCCTTCGCGGGCAACGACACCGTACGCGGGTTCTGCGTCCGCATTACTACAGGCCATGAGACGGCCGAACTCGCTGCACCGGCGCTGCGTTCCCTCCTTGCCCTCGAATTTGAACGTGTGTGGTTCCTGGACGAGTCAGCGCGCCGCAAACGCGCTGAACGGTTTGCCCGTCTCCTGACGCTTACGGAGCCGGGCAGTGCTCGGACATTCCTCCGCAGTATCGGCATCGATTCGGGTCCGCTGTGGGGGGGCGTAAGCATCGAAGCGCGCAATGAGACACATGCTGAAGTTCTCGTCGACGACCTCGCGTGGTGCTCGCCGCCCCCTTCGTCCGGCATCGCCACCGGATCGTGGAGTGCCTGGCTACTGTCGATCCCCGGCAGGCATTGGCTGACTACGGCCTTCGCGTCCCCCCCACGGGCATCGGCACGCGGGGGGGCTCCCGAGCACTCAGCCGCAGCATCAGGCAGGCTACCCTGGCATTGGAGACCAGCCGTCGGGCCGGCACTCCCATCGAATACGTCGACGGGGCCTCGCACGAGTTCCTGATCAACGCCGCCCATCGGACTACCTGGAATCTTTCTCCAGCGCCGTCCTTGCCCCCCCATCGAGAAGTCGCGGGGAGGCGAAGCCCTCCTGAACACACTGCACACGTGGCTTCTTGAGCGCCGATCCGTCGAGGCGACGGCGGAACGGATGGGGGTCCACCGACACACTGTGCGGAACCGGATGCAGCGGATCGTCCAGATCACCGGTCACGATCTTGACGGCATCGATGCACAAACCGAGCTGTGGCTCGCGCTGAAAGTCCGAGGCTTCCGCGACACTAGGGACTCACCCGACGGGCCATAACCAACAGTCGAGGTTCGCCCCCACGGCCATATTCTGTCGTGACCTTCGGTGCCATGATGGTCGTCACATCCTGCGGACCCACCGCGAAGATCCGGTACTCAAATGAGGAACGACATCATGCCCACCACCGTAGCCACCATAGATTCAGTCCCCCCCGATCCATACTCCGCCGAGTCGTGATTGCCAGCGGGCTTGGCACCTTACTGGAGTACTTCGACTACGCCAGCTACAGCTACCTCGCGACCACCATCGCCGTGGTCTTCTTTCCCCCCCCGGAGGACCGGGCAGTTGCGCTCATGAGCACCTTTGCGGTGTTTGCACTTTCGTTCCTTGTTCGCCCACTCGGGGGGGCCTTCGTTTGGGGGGGCAGCTTGGCGACAAAATCGGACGCAAGAGCATCCTCGCCACGACAATCATCCTCATGTCCGGGGGGGCAACGTTCCTCATTGGCTTCATTCCAAGCTATGCCACCATCGGCGTCGCCGCACCGATCCTTCTTCTCCTGCTCCGAGTGACGCAGAGCTTCTCCGCCTCAGGCGAATACGCCGGTGCTGGCACTTTCGTTGCCGAGTACGCCCCTGCAGCCAAACGGGGGGGCCTGCTCACCAGCGTGGTACCCATCGCCGCTGCCGCAGGGTTCCTGGTAGCTTCCCTCATGGCCACGGTCCTCTACGCCAGCACTTCACCGGAATTCATGCAGGAGTGGGGGCTGGAGGATCCCGTTCCTGATCGCCGGCCCGCTGGGTATCGTTGGCCTCTGGCTGCGCATGCGACTGGAAGACACCCCCCCGCAATTCCGCAGGGCGCTGGAACTCGAGAAGAAGCAGCTCAAGACAGCGGCCGACCAACTTCCGGCCACAAACCGCTGGTCAGAAACCCGCAAGAGCCTTCCGTCGATGTTCAAAGCACTGCTCGTTATGTCACTCAATGCCGGCGCCTACTACCTGCTGCTCAGTTACACGCCATCATTCCTGATAGAAGAAGCCGGGATGAGCGAAGCCACAGCGACGCTGGTGGTCACGATCGGACTCGTCGCGCACATCATTTTCATCCCCCCTGGCGGCCCGCCTCTCCGACCGGATCGGCCGCAAACGGACCTTGATGATCTCGAGCATCGCCTTCATCGTGTTGAGCTACCCGATCATGACGCTGCTCTCCTTCGGAGGAGTGGTCCTCGCCTCCGCGGTCCTCATCGTGTCACTGATGTTCTTCGCCATGAACGATGCCGTCTTCCCTTCCTTCTTCACCGAGCTGTTCGGCACCCGCTCCCGCTACCTCGGGTTCGCACTGCCCTTCAACGTCGGAGCCATGCTCTTCGGCGGCGTCGCACCACTCATCGGCACCTGGCTGATCGCCACCACCGGCAACCCCCAGCTCACCGGCATTCTTCCTGATGGGTATCGGAGTCCTCTCACTGGTTGGACTCCTCATGAGCGCAGAAACCGCACGCAAACCACTCGCCGACGAGCAAGCTGAAGTAAGCAAGGCGCCGGTCGCCACGGTGTAGCGCCCCCCAACACCAAACGACTCGCCTTCAGAACCAAGCTCAGGGTCGGACAGCATTTCCGGTAATTGCTGTCCGGCCCTCAGTGCAGATGCGAGCAGTTGTTACTCGCCCAAGCGAGCCTCCGCATCTAACGAGGCACGACTTCCCGGGTACAGCGGAATCGCTGGTCGTCTGCATAGCATTGGGCTCAACGACTATTGGGGGGGGTAGCAGTGAATTTAAGCCCGGCTTTTGGAATCATCGGGATCCTATACGCGGTCTTCGTTATCGCGGTGGCCGTCCTGGCCGTGTATGCCTTGGTCTTGTCCATCATTTTCTTGCGGCTGAGGATCGCAGAGTTGAAGAGGGCTGCAGGGGCCGAGGACCGCTGACTCCGCCGCGAAGCTGCAAGAACGCAGCGGCGCCTGGTCAGGTCCTGGTAGCGGTCGACCAAGTCGCACAGCACGGCAGAGGTTAGGGATCGGGATGCGCTGGCCTCACCGAACCTGCTCACGCTTCCGAATTCGGGACTTGGCCGTCCGGGGTTGGAGACTAGGGCCGATGAACTGACCCGGACCGATTTCAACCGTCGGCTTAAGGCACACGCAATGCACCCGCTGTTCATTTAGCGGTCACTTTCAAGTAGGCCATAAGTACCGAGTTGTAATGATCGGTGCCGAAAAACCTGGGATTGGAGTTCGTGTGATGGTGATTCCGGCCCGAAGCAATGCGGATCTGCAGAAGAACTCTGCCTTATCGGCCTGCCACTCGGGTCGAGCGAACCGTTTATGACGTCTCACTGAACCCGGTATTGCCCTTCGACACATTCGGGCATCACAGCCAGCCGTCGCTGATCCGCGAGTGTCCGGTTCAGCTAATTTCTCCGCTCACGAGCAAAGAATATTCCGGATTATTCAAGACAATGGAAAGTCAGCAGTAAATTTGAATTACTTGTCATGAGATTGACAGAAACATCCCCCGCAATGCCAAAACGCCAGCCTCACAAAGACAAGCCGGCGGTCGGAAATTATGAAATTTCGTCCACCGCCTCGTTGACCGGAAGTCCCTTCGCCATAACATCAGTAGACGTACCGGCCAATCCAAGGACTAGAGCACCGTGGATGCCGATGCCCTACACTGCACCGGCCACCGCGGCCAAGGAACTGCACAAACGTGTTGAAAACTTGAGAATTTATGTGACTGAAATGAGTACCACGCAGAATTTCACCACGACTGACACAGGGCCAATTGCGCATCTCACACCTCGAAGCAATTGAAGTCTCGACCATCACATCATTCCGGCCCTGCAGCATACTTGCATCGACAGCAGTGAGGATCGGGACACACTTTCCACCGGGAGCCGGTTTTGCGGCACTCATATCCATCGGGTACGTTGTGGTTACTTTGTCGAATGGGGGGCGACATTTGTTGCCCCCCCACAGAACTGTTTCAAGGCACACAGTGGGGGGCTATGCGTGACCAGTAACGTCATTAAAATCAGTAACCTAAGCAAGAGATACGGCTCTTTGCAGGCCGTCCAGGATTTGTCCCTGCAAGTGGAGCGCGCATCCATCTTTGCCTTTCTGGGAACCAACGGTGCCGGCAAGTCCACCACCATCGGCTGCATCACCACCACTCTCGGATTCGACAGCGGAACCATTCAGGTCGCCGGCCATATCGTGGGCAAGGAAGACGATGAGATTCGACGCAAGATTGGCGTCGTTTTCCAACAGTCGCTGCTGGACCCGACACTGTCGGTCAGGCAGAACCTCGACATACGAGCAGGTTTTTACGGGCTCACGAGGTCCGAGCGGACCCAGCGCATCAGTGAACTCGCCCAGCTGATAGGTCTCGAATCTTTCCTCGAGAAGCCCTTCTACGGGAGGCTCTCCGGTGGCCAGAAGCGCCGGGCGGACATCGCGCGGGCTCTTATCCATCGACCCGAGATTCTTTTCCTTGACGAGCCGACCGCCGGCTTGGACCCGCAGAGCCGGGAACAAGTCTGGCAAACCATTCACAAACTTCGCGACGACGACGGCCTGACCGTTTTCCTCACGACCCACTACATGGAAGAGACCGAGGTGGCGGACCAGGTCTCCATCATCGACTCGGGAAAATTGGTCGCCCAGGGAACGCCTGCGCAATTGCGTGAACAGCACAGCAACAGCATCCTCACCGTCACCACAGACGATCATGAATTCCTCGCGGAGTACTGCAGGACCGCCGACCTGAGCTGGACACTCGACAATGATGTTTATCGCGTTGAGGTAGATGACTCGAAGCAGGCCCGGCACCTGCTCATTGTGGGCGCAGAACGCGTCCACGACTTCGAGTTCCGGCACGGACGCATGGACGATGTCTTCCTTGCACTGACATCCAAGAGGAGCGAACCGTGAACAGCATCATGATTCTCAGCGGCCGTAACCTGATGATCTTTTTCCGCGACAGGGCCGGGGGTATTTTTCTCCCTGCTCTCGGCGCTGATTCTCATCGCCCTTTACGCCCTGTTCCTCGGCAACCTGCAAGTGGATAACCTGCAGACAAGATTCCCTGACGCAAGCAGCTCGGAAATCAGCGCTTTCGTCAACGCCTGGGTTTTTGCGGGCATCACGATGATCACCACCCTGACCACCGGACTTGCCGCCCTCAACGTATTTGTTGACGATGCGTCGACCGGGCGTTTCCGTGACTTCCTCGTCTCCCCCTATACGGCGGACGAACATGATTCTCGGATACTTGATCGCGAGCTTCGTCATCTCCGTCATCATGACGGCGGTGGTTATCCTGGTAGGCCAGCTCTACATCCTCTTCCGCGGTGAACCCTTGATGACCTGGGCCCAGCTTGGACAATGCGCCGCCGTCGTCCTGGTTTCATCTGCGGCGTTTGCCGCGCTGTCCAGCTTCGTGGTCACTTTCATCAAGTCCAGCACCGCCTTCTCCGCTCTGAGCACCATCGTTGGAACCATCATCGGCTTCCTTGCCGGCGCTTACATCCCGGCCGGCACCCTGCCTCCGGTGTGGTCAATGTCCTGAACGCACTTCCTTTCGCGCAATCAGCCATGTTGATCCGCCAGCCTTACACGTCGCAGGCACTTGAAGCGCTGACAAATAACCAAGACCAGGCCGTTGACGCAGTCCAGACGTTCTACGGCATCACAGCTTCAGTCGGCGATCTCGCGGTGACGAACACACTGGCGCTCTCCGTGCTCCTTGGAATGGTTGTCGTCTTCATCGCACTGGGCTCCTGGCGAATCGGTCGGCGCATACGATGACCGGCAACGAGGACCTGTGGGGGGGAGGCCTCGAGTCCACCGTCGCTATGTTCCCGGGCCAAGGCAGCCAGCGTCCGGGAATGGGCAAGGCCCTGACAAAGAATTTCCAGGTGGCCGACGACGTCTTTGATGAATGTTCCGATGCGCTCGGCATTGATGTCCGTGAACTTGCCTGGGATTCAGCTCCGGAGCAACTGGGGGAAAACCGAAAACACGCAAGTGGCACTCGTCGCGGCCAGCATCGCCGCTTGGAGGGTGTGGACCCAGGTGGGCGGCAACCTGGCCCACGCAGTAGCCGGACACAGCATCGGGCGCTGTCAGCGGCCATTGCAGGCGGATACATACCGTTGGCTGATGGCATCAAACTTGCCAGGCGCCGAGGTCATTTGATGGCCTCGGCCCCTGGACGAGGGTCGATGTTGGCCGTGGCTGTACGAGGAGAGGAACAACGAGATGGACTCATCGCCTCGGCAGCAACGTTCGGTCTCGACGTAGCCGCAGTCAACGGCGAACGCCAGATCGTTCTCTCCGGGCCCATCACCGACATTGAGGACGCGCGGAAACACTTCGGCGCTAAATCAACCCAGCTCAACGTCAGCCACGGATTCCATTCCCGGCTGATGGACCCTGTGATGGGCGAATGGCAGGAGTTACTGCGCCACGCGCCGTTCCGCGACGGGGGGGACGTACCACTGCTGGGCTGCACCTCACCCCGGCGCCTGCGAACCGCGATGGAGGTCTCCAACGAGCTCTATTTCGGCATCCGACAACCGGTGCGATGGGACCAGGTCCTTCAAAGCGCGGACAGTTTCGGGACCTGGGTTTACTTGGGAACAGCAAAATCACTTTCCCGTCTCAGACGGAATCAAACTCAAACAGTTCAGATCGTGGAGGACACGTATGTTGGACGTCGAACCTAGCCCTATCACCTTGGTTGTGGGCGCATCCCGGGGGGGCATCGGCAAAGCTGCGCACTGGAACTTGCCAGGAACGGTCACGACATTGTGATCTTCTACCGGCAGGACGACGAGGGCGCTGCTGGAACAGTTGAAGCGATACGGGAACTGGGACGCAGGGCCTTGGCGGTCCGCGTCGACGTTTCCGTTGAAGCCGACGTCCGCGCAGCCTTCCGTACGGTTCTCAAAGACTTCGGACGAATCGGCTCCGTTGTTTACAGTTCCGGAATCACCGCTGACGGGCTCCTGGCAACAATGTCCCTGAATAACTGGGAGCGCGTCATCAGCACCAACCTGACCGGCGCGTTCCTGGTCTGTCGCGAAAGTGTCAAGGCTTTACGTAAAACAGGCGGCTCGATCGTGCTCATCAGCTCCACCTCGGGTATCAGCGGCCAGCCCGGCCAAGCGAACTACAGCGCGACCAAGGGCGGAATCAACGCCCTGACCCAATCCATGGCCAAGGAAATGGCGTCCTTCGGCATCAGGGTAAACGCTGTGGCACCCGGATTTACGAACACCGACATGCTCAAACAGATGGATGCCAGAGCACGTCGCGAATATACCCAGCACATCCCGCTGCAACGAATCGGTGAACCCCCACGAGATAGCTGCAGCTGTGGCATTCCTCGTAGGACACCAAAGCTCATACATCACCGGTCAGGTCCTCGCCGTCGACGGCGGCCTGACCTCCTGAAGGAGAACTCCCAATGAACGACATTTATGAAGCCTCCCTGTCCGCCGGGCGGAAGAGGACCGAACTCAACGCCCGCCTGAAAAACCTGCTGTCCGAAGGATTGGAGTTGCCCATCACCGGTGACCAGATCGAGGACGACCAGCCTCTCTTTGGGCGCGGACTCGAACTCGACAGCCTCGACACCCTTGAAATCGTGAGCCTGGTTGAAGAGGAGTTCGGCGTCTACATTACCGACGAGGACCGGACAGTTTTCGGGTCAATCAACAAGATTGCCGATTTCATCGCTGCCAACAGCGACGACGACTAGGGGCCGGCGCAATGTCCATCGCCCTCAAGGCCAGCGACATCCTGGCCCGGCTCCCACACCGTCACCCCCCCATGGTCCTCCTGGACAGGGTTGAAGACCTCAACTACGGCAAATCCGCGACTGGAATCAAGAACATCACGATCTCGGACCCCGTCTTCCAAGGCCACTTCCCCCCCAACAACCCCCCGTGTACCCTGGCGTCTACATTATTGAAGCCTCGGCACAGCTGTGCGGGCTCCTGTTGGGCTCCCCCCCTACAGGTGAAGACGGCCCCCCCGTCCTTGGGTACCTGGCGTCAGTACGCAAATTCAAGTTCATCACCGGTCTACCCTGGCGATGTGCTGAGCATCCAAGCACGCGCGGGCGTAAGCCACGCCAATCTTGCGGATTTCAGCGTCGACATCAAAGTCAGCGGCAAGATCGTGGCCTCCGGGTCCCTGGCGCTTGCACGCATAGACCCGGACCCATCAACATGAAACCGGCAGTAAGGCTCTACGACCCGGAACTGGACGCGGCACGTGTCGCGGAGCTCTACAACCGAAACAACTACGGCACGATCCAGAGCGGCTCACCTCTTACTGGCAACGACGTTAACGCAGTGTTGAAAGAACGCGGCGCAGCACTGTTCATGGTGGGGGGGAAGACCGCGGGAACATTGTTGGCACCATAGGCTACCTGAAGGTCTCGGGCCGACGGGTCGCCGGCGACGGAGAACTCTTTTCCGGCATGTTCCTCATCGACCCGGGCTACCGGATGGGCTTCCTGGCCGGTGACCTGTTCATGCAGTCCTTCATCAAGCTGGTCGAACAGGGTGTCCGGGCTCTGCGCCTTGAAGTTGATCCAGCCAACCAAAAGGCTTTCCCGCTCTACGGACGGGTTGGCTTCAGGACGGCAGGCATCATCAGGCCTGATGAGGACGGCTACATCGAACTCATCAGTTTCCTCCCCCGGCGTCGTATCAGATCTGCTTCAAACACCCTTTGCCGGCGCTCCTCAGAGGACATGTTTTCGAAGTACTCCTGGCGAAGCATGGGCTCAGCCCGCGGCAAAGACCTCATGGACGGCGTCTCCGTCCAGGACGGCACCCCCGCTGCTGACCTACACCTTCCCCCGTGAAGAAGGACGTCGTTGAAGTCCAGGTCAACATGTCAACAGGTGCCGTCGTCCAGGCGCGCCACAACGGCCAACTCTTCGACTGGCCGGAATCCCCCCCTCAACGTGCTGCTCCGAACGGCAACCACGGGCCTTCAATCGGCTCCCGCCGGCTTGGCGCTTTCACTATCTCCCTGGACGCGGCAGGGACGTTGACGATTGAGCATCCTCGGCACCCGGTCCGGTACTGACCGATCATTTCCCCGTAGGAGCCGAGGGTGCACCTTTCTGGCGCCGTCCCGCCGCGCTGAACGTCACGTGCCAGGATCTTCCCGACGGATGGACGACCCGGCGGGGACCGATTACCCGCGAAATCCGTGTTCATGGCAGCAAAGTCAGCATCGCAGTGAGCCACCAAGGAAATCAAAAGGTGACGGCGTTCCCGTGGGTGAATCTACGGTCAGGGGGAATTCCACCTCAACACGAAAAACCGCCAGCGCCCCCCCTTAGGCGGTCCAATCGCCCCGCGGTATCTGGCCGCCGGACAGGACCGACTTTGAAGCCGCCGAAAGTGCCTTCGATGATCAAAGCAACGGCGCTTCCGCCCTTTGGACCGATACTGCGCTGGGGCTCGCATTGGCTGCTACCTGGAACTCGGATGGGAAGCTCCGCGTCGAAGGCTCCCATCTTCCGGCGGCATCCTCCGAGAACGGCTCCATCCTGTATGACGTGGACCTCTTCGACGGCGCAGATGCTATGCCCGTTCCCGAAAACCCGGAAATCCTTCCTTCATTAACACCGGTGCTTCACCCCCCCTTACCCTCCGGAACCCAGGGGGGATTGGAAGCCCATCCAGTGGGTTGCGGCGGAAAGGTCGCGTGTCGATGTGCTTGAGGCCGTAGGGAGCAACGGGTTTTTGCTCGTCGCTCCCGACCGGGGCATCGTTTCATGGACGTCAGGCCAAACTCAGGTCCTCGCGGCGCCGTTCCCGAAAACACGGACACTTGGGCCCCTGACGGCATGGCATTCCGGTCTTTGGGTCTCGGACCAAGGAGGGCGAGAAGACCCGGAGCAAGGCATCGAGTGGGGCAGCGATGGTTGCACATCCCACCTCGCTGACAGCCCATCAGATCGACCCCGCTGGGAAATCCAGCAGCGCGACAGCGATCTGACAGCGCTCCGCATCGTCGTAGACGGCGCCAACGGGTCTGAACAGGTCACGCACCTCACGCCGAACGCCCAAATGCAGGCCCGAAACCGGGCGCCGATCCTTTTTCAGACGGATACCAATACCGACCTGTGGTGGGCAGCAGCCCGGGACCGGACTCCGTGGCGGGCCTCAGTGCGGAGAGCGGCCATAGGTCTGGGCGGGACGACCTGGTTGGTCATCGAAAACGACGAAGGCAGCCATCCCGAAATTTTGATCAGGTCCTCCGGTGAGTACCTCCTGCTGTCCCTCCTCGCCAGAGCCGGGGGGGACACCAACACGACATCATGGCTCCTTTCCGCTCAGGAACTAGGGAGCCCCCACCACAACCATCAAGGAGAATCCGTCATGACAGCTACGACTGACTACGAGGCAATTCGTTCCACCGCCGCCGTTTACCCCCCACCGGTGAACTGGTTCTCGAAATCGCCGGCGAGCAGCGGGAGGAACTCGTTTCCTTCCTGCTAGCCAAACGCACCGAATTCGCCCAACCCGGAAGCGTCATTGAATCATTGGTCCTCAGGGAAGATGCTTCCGTTGCAGGCCACGTCGCGGCCTATATCGAAGAGGAACGCGTCCTGCTGATTGCAGAACAGCCCATCGACGTCGACATCACCACCATCGCGAAGCAACGCGGCCTGGAGTCCGTCCGCGTCACCGACCTGTCCGCGTCCACAGCCGTCGTAGCTGTGGAAGGACCCGTGGCCTGGAAAGTTGTCCAAGACTTCGCCGACGAAGAAATCGCAGGCGTCCTCTTGGGCGAAAGCTGCACTGCGACGTTGCCGGTATCAGAGCAGCCGGCGACCATTATCCGTACCGGCACCACCGCCGAGTACGGCTACCTGATTCTCGCTCCGGACACCGACCGTGACGCGCTGCTGAAGTTAATTTCAACGATCGCCACGGAATTAGGCGGCCAACGAGTCGGCACCGAGGCACTACAGCGCGCTCAGCCGAAGTCAGCCACCCCCCCTCTACCTGAACAATTCAGTGGCCTGACCGTCCGGGAAGCTGCTGCCCTCTGGATGCTCTCAGCGGACCGTGATGACGACTTCCTCGGCAGCGACCAGCTTGAGAAGGAAAAAGCCGCGCGTTCACTAGTCGCCGTCACTGCCACCACGTCATCGATCCCGGCGGCAGGAACCAGCGTTACCGCAGGGGGGGAAACCGAAATCGGCCGGATCCACCATACGCTTCCCTCCGCTGGGCAACCACAAGGGTTCGCCCTGGCCCTCTTGGATGCCCCCTTCAACGTGCCGGGTCTGGAACTGCAAGCAGGCGGCGTGACCTTGACGACGATTTCGCGCCCCTCAGTTGATCCGGTCTCCTGGACCGAACCGATCGGTTAAGCCATGAAAATAGTTGTCACCGGTTTCGGCCTCAGAGCAGCAGTGGGCCCGGACGCAGAACAAAGCTGGGAATCCATATCCAACGGAAAATCGGGGGATCGTTCGAACGACCGTAGTTCCTACCGATGGTCTGGTTAGTTCCATGGGTGGCCAAGTCGAGTCGGAAGTGGAAACGGGGGCCCCCCCGTCGTCCCGGACCACTTACGTTGATCGCTGCCACAGGCTGGCTTCAGCCGCCGCGACCGAAGCTTTGACCCATGCCCGGGTCGACCAGGCTCCGTTGACCGGACCAGAATCGCGTTGTCATTGGGAACATCGTTGGGTGGGGGGGCCCGCAGTGGAGAAGAATTCCATCGCCAGTGGATACAGGACGGATTGCGTAAGGCCAACACCGGTCTGCTGCGGCAATACCCACTCCATAGCGTCGCGGACTACCTTGCCTCTGAGTTCCAGCTGTTCGGACCCCGGAGTGTCCAATCCAACGCCTGCGCGGCCGGCGCTGTCGCCATCGCCTACGGGATCGAACTCCTCGAATCCGACGCCGCTGACATGGTCCTCGCCGGCGGCGTTGACCCGCTCGCGCTGTTGTCCTTCGGTGGTTTCTCCAGCCTGAAGGCACTGGATCCCCCTGCATTGCGCACCGTACACCCGGAGTTCGGGACTCAACCTTGGTGAAGGAGCTGGTTTCCTTGTTCTGGAAAGTGAAGCTTCGGCTGTCGGCCGGGGAGCTGCGATCTACGCTGAAATCGCAGGGTACGGGCTCAGCGCCGACGCTTACCACGCTACAGCGCCGGACCCCATGGGCCGAGGAGCGTTACGGGCCATGCACGCGGCACTGCGGATGTCCGGGAACACTGTCGACGACGTCGACTACGTCAACGGCCACGGAACCGGAACGGCTGCTAATGACAGCGTCGAAGCCAAAGCCATAGCCAACCTGCGAGAGGGCGCCGCTCCCCCCCGGCAAGTTCCACGAAGTCCATGATCGGACACACCCTTGGTGCCGCCGGAGCCATTGAAGCGGTGACATCAGTGCTTGCCATCCAAAACCAGGAGATGCCTCCAACGGTCACACCCGACGGCCTGCGCTCACCCACAGGCCTGGACATCGTTGCAGAAGCAGCCAAGAAGGCGCGGCTGAAAACCGTGCTTTCAAACTCGTTTGCCTTCGGCGGCAACAACGCTTCGCTGGCCATCCGGGAATACAGCGCCGACCCCCCCTCAGCCCAAGCACCAAAGAGCGTACGACCGGTGGTCATCACCGGCATCGGCGCACTTGCCGGTGATGCCGTCACCACTGAGGACGTAAAGGCCGCCCTTTTCGAGGGCCGGCCCGTCTACGGTGACGGGACTGTCGAGGTCGAGGGATTCGGATCCTTCCCCCCCTTTGGCGACATTCCGGTCGACAAGCTCAAAAAAGGGATCGACCCAAAGTACCTGCGTCACATGGACACCTTGGGACGCAGGTCGGCGCTGGCTGTCAGCCAACTCCTGAAACAACGGGGGGGCCTCTCACGAGCGGAGGCAACCAGCACCGGGCTGTTGTTCGCCACCGGCACCGGACCGATCTCCACCGTTGAGGCGTTCGAACGTGAGCTCCTGACTACGGGCAGCGGCAACGCCCTGCTGTTCCCGAACACGGTCATGAACGCCGCGCCCGGGCACGTCGCGTTGTTGAACAAGCTGCAAGGACCCACCGCGACCATATGTGCCGGCAACACGGGGGGGCTATCACTGCGCTCCATTTCGCCCAGAACCTCATCTCGAACGGGGGGGTCGTGGACCGGATGATCGTCTTGGCGGCGGACGAAGCACCGCACGCGATGCTCGCCGCCTACGCGCCGATTCCGGGCTACTTGGCACGTTCGGTCTGCCTCCCCTATACGAACTCGGGCCGGGTCATCTCGGGTGCCGCCGTGGCCATCCTGTTGGAAAGCGAAGACAGCGTCGATCCCGGGAGAGTTCTTGGCCGCATCGAGAACTTTGGCATGACCGGTGACGGCAGTGGCCCCAGCCGTCTGCGCCAAGGGTCAGGGGGCTTGGGCGCGGTCCTTCCGGCTGGCCCTCGACGGCCATTCACCGGAAACCGTTGATGCCGTCGTTGCTGCCGCTTGCGGGCGGGAAGCCGTGGATACCTTGGAGATCGAGGCATTGGCGGCAACTGGCCTGAGCGGGCGACCTATTTCGACGCCCAAGGCAATCTTCGGCGATGCGGGCGCCTCAGGTGGTCTGTTGGGTGTCGCCCAAGCAGTGTGGATGAGCCAGGAAAAGTTCATCCAGGCAACGCCGGGGTCGTCGCGTCCGGCCCTGCAGGACTCGTACCAGGCAGCGGCAAGGCCGGAGAGGTCTACCGGACCCTGGTATCCACGTGTGAGGCCGGAGGCAGTTTCCAGTCCGTCACCATCGCGACGTAACAGGATGGTGGATGTATGGATTCATTCGACAGGCCCAGCACCTACTGACGACTTTGGGCGGTACAGGTCCCGGTCCGGTGCCCGCTTTCTCGCGGAAGCGGCGAAGTCGACCCGATGCCCGGATGACCTGTCCCGACCCTGCCACGTCATCCGGGCAGAGGACGGCAGGTGGTTTTGCGGAAGCTGTTTGTCAGGCTGGTCGGTTTCACACACGCAGAATATTCTTGTCGCAGCACGGGCAAGAAGTTGGGTCGGTGTGGACATTGAGACACCAAAGAGACGGGACGCCGCCTTCAGATGGCTGGGGGCGCGTCACGGGTGTGCCCAGTGTTGGCATCGAGCAATGGACAAGGTGAAGCCTTATGGAAAGCGATGGGCAACGCGGCACGGCGCCCAAAAGCGGGCGAACTCCGCCTCAGCCACAGTGCACTACGGCTGGCAGAGCTCTGCGGACGGGGATTGGTACGTCCACACAGCCGCCAGCGGGATGCCGTCTGGAGCCTGGCGTCACAGAACATCGAACCACTGACACTGCACCCGTGCTGAGAAGGGACTGCTGAAGGTTTGGCAGCGCAGCTCAGGCTGCAATGGGTAAACATGAACCTAGCATCAGCAAGGTTGGAGACGTCGAGTTCTTCGGCGACCTGTTCGATGGCCAGGAAACGGTGCTTCCTCGGTTCATCGGGCATTCGTCCTTCCTAAAATTCGTGCGCCTGCCAAGGCCCTACCTGGAAGCAACAGGAGTTATGCTATTCGTTGGATTTATTGTTCTGCTATGGGGGGGAGACAGGCATGGGAATTGCTTTTGATGACGGTGTGGTTGCTCGGCCTGTAGCAGTCGCGTCTGGACACCTTATCTCCGTAGAGATCGCATGATGGACCAACCTTCGGCATCCACCGAACCGAAAAAGCGACCACTAAGCACTGGCCGGATCATAGGCCTCGGGATCCTCCTTGGGGTGATTGTGCTGCTGGCATCATGTGTGTACAGAATTGCCGCCCCCCCACTCGCAACTCCGAATTTATTCGGTCTGGACCGCAAGCTCGCCTCGATGCCATGCGTCACCTGGGTAGACAGTGATCCCCCCCGCGGAGGGAACATCGCAGTGAGGGGCCCTGTCGTCTACTACCGAATCGGCGTCTCACCGAACTGCACGGCAGCTGAGGTGGAGAACATTTTGTGGACGATGCATGAGCGTCGATGAAACCGGAGCTGCACTGGAGGACTGGGCACTGTTTGTGGCCGACCGCGACGAGAGTCGGTTCGTTCTCTATTCCGATACTCTCGCGGTGGGCATGCTTAGCGGACAGGATGACCTCTCCCGTGAGGAATTTCAGTTTGTTGCATCAAACTGGGTGAGACTCCAGCACGAGGTGGACCCAAAGAGCCAGCTGTATTCCCGGAATGAGTACGACGGCGACACTGATGAATTTGAGCTGAAGGTAGGGTTGCACCTCAACCTCAGTCCAGAGGAGCTGGATAGGGCTCCCAGCATCATTCCGGCAGAGCTGGACACCAAAACCACCTATTGGAAGATCACCACGCCAACTACCGGCGCCGTGTCAGACAGAGCCAATGACACCACCGCAGGTCGGGTCCTCTTTGATACTTTAGGTCAGCTTCCAGACAAGGAATTGATCGGGCTCGGCAGGGCGGCCGGCACCGCCTGGCAGGGTGACACCCCCCCGGATGGCACCTATGTCACCGTTTCCTCTGGCCTACGCCAGCCCAGTTATGAACCCGAGGGCCTCATAAAGATGATGGTGTACAACGTAAGTGACTCACACGTGACCCCTTTCAACACAGAGATTCCGCAGCAGCCACCAAGGCCATTGGATCAAACAACGCTGTGGCCCCACCTGACCGCGACGATCGACAGGCTGGACGCCACTGGTCAGGAGTTCACCTTGGGCATAGGGCTTGCATCGCGCACCAGGGAGGAGAACGGAAATACCGGGGGGGCGAGATCAATCTTCATCTGAGCACGAATTCCTGCACCCTCCTTCCCGATGACCCGTGGAAGGCACTGGAACAGCCACTCTATGACTACTGGTTGAGTCCTCAACGTCTACGGCTCCCGGAGTCATCGGCATCAAAGTATTGCCCCCCGCCGGGGCTTCGACAGGAACCGCGGGAAGCTGATGAACCCGGACGAACCGCCGGCGCAGAAGCCCTCGAGGAAACGCCGGTCGCAGCGGAGGAAGACTTTTGAGCGGCGGCTACCGATCGTGCTTTCGGTCGTGATTCTGCTGGGGTTCATCGCCTACGGAATCAATATGCAGCTTGACCATTCGAGCAAAGGGCCGAGATCGTAGCCAAGGTCGAATCCAAAGGTGGCCAGGTCCTCGATCTCAAGTGGGGGCAACGGGTATCGCGCTGCTTCAGGATGGTCCATGGGACACGTCGATGTTCTCTTCGAAAGTCAGCGAAGTCGTTGCTCGCTGGAAGGCCTGCAGCGCAACCCTGCAGTGTTCGAATGCGACCCCCCCGCAGTTAACCGTTAGGGATAAGCGCCAGGTCCCGCTAAACGATAAGGCTGGGGGTGTTGAGGTACACCGCGGTTGCCGCCACCGGCGCCCGGCCGTCGGCAAAGGGTTCGCCCAAATCGACTTCATGAAGTGTGGCCTTGCCGTCGGGATCATCAACCAGGCCGAACGCGTCCGCGAGGATGCGTCTCTAGCGGAAGGCCATCGTGGCACCTGATTATCCGCACTCAGCCTTCGGCCCCCCCTTCGCGCGAAGTGACCCAAGAGGATTGGATTCCGTGCAGAGGAACACCATCTTTGCGTAGGTTCGGTGGTTCATGATGTTTTCACTGGGCGGTCCGGAAAGCGCCACCCAAACATCGACTGCATCGCGCACCGCTGCACACTGAACTGAGTGCTAGCTACGAAGCCGGAGTTTGGCTGCTCGTTCAATCAGCACGGGCACGTAGTCGCGGATCGGGCCATCGTTGAGGGCGGTGTATTCCTCGCTGACGATCGCTTCAACCTGGTTGCGGGGGGGAGTGTCCGGGAATTTCTTGGCCAGCCTGTCGATAACTGCTGCTACAGCCTCTGCCTCATCCTGTTTAGCCATTGGCCCAGTCTCCGTGCGAAAGGGTTGCGCCGTCAATGCTTTCCGATTCCGAGCGGTGACCACCCTTGCCTGCTCTGCGTGATTGGATGAGAAGCATGGCAATCATTGGCGACGGGACCGCCGAACACTTCGAGGCCCTTGTAGCGGTCGACCAGGTCGCGCAGCAGGACCCTGGACGACGGGGGACAACTCAGGAAATGGCTCGCATCGGGGGTCGGTCAGAGTCGCCACCCGGGACGGTTCACCCGTCGGTTACACAGTGATTGAGCCTTCCTTCTTCGGCAACGACTTCCTGGTGCTCATCGTGGTCGAAGAGCAGCATCGAAAAGCAGGCATTGGTCAGTTGCTGATGGGCGACGTAGAGAGCAGGACGCGGGATACGAAGCTGTTCACGTCAACCAATCTGACGAATCAGGTCATGCAGCGCCTGCTTGCTCGCCGCGGATGGGTCTCCGCAGGATGGTCTTCGGGCTTGACGAAGGCGACCCCCGAGCTCTTCTATCTGTTCCCACAGCCGCTCGTAGCGATTGGCCCTCGCGTCCAATAACCATGGCCGGGATTTTCTGACCATTGTTATTAGACAGCCGTTCCTCGCCGTTGTCAGCCGGATTTGAGGCGGTTGGCTGGCGTCAGGCTGTGATTGGCGGCAAGTATGCGGAGTGCGTCCATGGCCGGTGTTCGGTCGGCTGGGTCCAGCAGCTGCTACGATCGGTGCCCCCCCGGGTCGGCCAGCACGATGTCGACATCCGCCGTTGGCCGTGAGACGGCAAGACCTGCGGCTGCAGCGTGCAGTTGCACCATGAGCCACCGACAACGTCCATTGGGGGGGAAGGCTCCAGACGTCATCGCAGCCCTGGATGCCTTCGCCGACCGGGCAGGACGCCGGAACAGGCACCGCTAAGGCCGGAAACGCTCGATATTTTCAGGCTGCCCGTGGCCTTCACAGCATGCCGAAGCAATCGTGTCCATCACGTCTGGCCGACGAACCGGATGCTTTAGGCTTCGGGCTTCTGGTTCGCGGTACCTTGGCATGGAGTCTCGGGCACGAAAAACCCCTCCACACCGGAAAAATCCGGGATGGAGGGGTTCGTGGAGCCCCCTGTCGGATTCGAACCGACGACCCCCGCTTTACAAGAGCGGTGCTCTGGCCAACTGAGCTAAGGAGGCACGCTCCGGTTACCCGAGGCAAAGCGCAAAAGAGCGCTAGATAAGGTTAGCCCAGACCATCCCCCGTCAACGAAATTCACCGCTCAACACCGCTATAAAGCAACAGCGGCCGGCCTCCCGCAAGGGTGACCAGCCGCCGTCGTGATTTTTCAAAAGGGGTTAGCCCTTGGCGCCAATTGCTGTCTGGATCTCGGCGTTGAGGTCGGACCTGCCGTCCCACTGCTTGCCATCGATGAACACGGTGGGCGTACCGGTGACGCCGATTGCTGCAGCTTCCTGCGTGGCAACCTTCACCCACGGACGGAACTGCTTGCTGTCGATGCAGGAGTCGATGTTTGCCGCACCAATTTCGGTGGCCATTTTTTTGAGGTCGTTGTCGGAGATGCCTGCTCCGCCTTCAGCCGGCTGGCGTTCGAAGAGCAGGTTGAAAAATTCCGCGTACTTCTCCGGGGGGAAGAGTTGACTACGCAGGCAGCAGCGTTGGCTGCGCGTGACGAGTAGTTGGTGGTGGACTGGCGGTCCAGGAAGCCGAGGGCGCGGTACTCGACGGAAATCTTGCCTTCGTTGCGAAGGTTCGTGAGTGACTCGCCGTAAGCGGTCTCGAACTGCTTGCAGACCGGGCAGATGAAGTCGATGTAGCAACAACCTTGACGGGCTTGCCGGCCTCGGCCTCGCCACCCGGTACGGTCACCGTAGCCGGCTTGGTAGCAAGAGGAGCCGGCACATCTGCCACGTTGACGGACGCGGGTTCGGACTTCACAACTTCCGTGTTGGCAAGCAGCGTGATTCCGCCATGAACGTTGCCGTTGGCCGGTGTTGGCCCCTGGTCAGCCACGGGTGCGTTGTTCTGAGCGTTACCGATAACAACAAAAGCAACCAAAGCGATGATGACCACCACGGCCACCACGATGCCCCCCCAGCCGACAAGGAGCTTGTTGCGCTTCTCCTTCTTCAGCTGTTCTTCGCGGATTGCACGCGCTTTCTCCCGCGCCTGGGCGGTCTTTTCGGCCTTGGACAGGCGTGGTTCGTTTGCGGGGCTCATCAGTTCCTCGGGGGTATTCGACGTCAAGTGCATAGCTAGGGCAACGGGGTCAGTTTACGGGAGCAAACTTGAGCTTTGCCCCCCCACACCTCGCGGCCCGGTAGTTGAACGATCAACTGCCGTGGAAGATTCCGCTAGTAGGCTGGGAGTTGAGTCACAGCAACCCCCCCAGGGAGCGTTAATGCAGGATTTGGCAAGCGAAAAACTCGCTAACGAACAAAGCGCCAAGCTTCTCCAACCAAGAAGCCCACGGCGAGCACGTTCGATTTCATGGTGGTTTCCAACCGGCTGCCCGTGGACCGGTGCAGCAGCGACGGTAACGACGACGGCGGAGATGGCTGGCGTCGTTCGCCCGGCGGCCTGGTCACAGCTCTCGCCCCCCCGATGATGACAAAGTCCGACGCGCGTGGGTGGGTTGGCATGCGCCCCGGATGAGACTGTGCGCCCGTTCAGCCACGAAGGCATGGACCTGGTTCCGGTTCAGCTCAGCAGCCACGAAGTGGAGCTGTACTACGAAGGTTTCTCCAACGCGACCATCTGGCCGCTCTACCATGATGTCATCGCACCGCCCGAGTTCCACCGTACGTGGTGGGATTCGTACCGCCAGGTCAACAAGAAATTCGCCGACGCGTCATCCGCCACGCGGCCGAACGCGCCACCGTGTGGGTCCAGGACTACCAGCTCCAGCTGGTTCCGCGAATGCTCCGCGAGGCCCGGCCGGACCTGAAGATCGGCTTCTTCAACCACATCCCCTTCCCTCCCCCCGGAGATTTTCGCTCAGCTCCCGTGGCGCCGGGAAATCATCGACGGCTTGCTGGGCGCTGACCTTCTGGCTTCCAGCGCCCCCAGCGACGCAGGCAATTTCATGCGCTCTGCACGCCGGTTCCTGGGTGCCAGCGTCAAGCAGCAGCAGGTTCATGTGAAGGGCCCGGATGGCGAAGTCACCCACATTGCCCGTGCGCAGGCCTTCCCCATCTCCATCGACGTTGACCAGATCCGCGAGCTCGCGGCCAGACCGGACATCATCGAGCGGGCGAAGCAGATCCGTAAGGACCTGGGCGATCCCAAGACCATTCTGTTGGGTGTTGACCGACTGGATTACACCAAGGGAATCGGCCACCGTCTGAAGGCTTTCGAGGAACTCCTCCGCGAAGGCAGCATCAAGGTGGAAGATGCAACCCTCATTCAGGTGGCGAGCCCCAGCCGTGAACGCGTGGAGCAGTACAGGCTGCTGCGCGAGGAGATCGAAGGCACGGTTGGCCACATCAACGGCACCTACGACACCATCCAGAACACGGCAGTCCGCTACCTGCACCACAGCTACCCGGTGGAGGAAATGGTGGCGCTGTACCTCGCGGCGGATGTCATGCTCGTAACCGCCCTGCGCGATGGCATGAACCTGGTGGCAAAGGAGTATGTCACCGCACGCTCGGAAGACGACGGCGCTTGGTACTCAGCGAGTTCGCCGGTGCCGCCGACCAACTCAAGCAAGCACTCCTGATCAACCCGCACGACATTGACGGACTCAAGTCGGCCATCCTGCGTGCCGTGAACCTCCCGCCCAAGGAGGCCCGCCGCCGCATGAAGCTGATGCGCAAGCAGATCCTGGACCACGATGTGGATCATTGGTCAGCCGAGTTCCTGGCTGCGTTGGAGGAAAAGGTGGTCCGTGATGACAGCTGAAAACCTCACCCTGTCACCGGAACTATTGGACGCCGTCCGACGTATCTCCGGCACGGAGCACCTCCTGGTTGCCCTCGACTTCGACGGTACGTTGTCCCCCCCTCTCGTCGACCACGCGGAGGACGCACGCCCCCCCTGCCCCCCCGGTCCGCCGCTGCACTGGAGGCCCTGGCAAAACTGCCACGCACGACGACGGCACTCATCTCGGGCCGCGCACTGGACAGTTTGCGGCTGGTCGCCTCGCCTCCGGTGGATACGCTGCTGATCGGCAGCCATGGCGCCGAGGTCTGGCTGGGTGAAGGTTCTTTGGGCCTGGAACTGGACGAAGATCAGCGGCTGAAGCTTGCCGCGGTCCGTGAGGTTCTGGCGGAAATCGTGAACATCGCTCCGGGGGGGACGTTGCTCGAGGACAAGCCTGCCGGCGTCGTCCTCCACACGAGGATGGCCGACGACGACGTTGCCGAAGACGCCGTCGAGGCCGCCATGCGGGTGCTCCGCGAGCATCCGGGGGGGTCTACCTGAAGACCGGCAAGCGTGTGCTGGAGACCTCGGTAGTCCACGCATCCAAGGGTGAGGCCGTGGAGTTTCTCCGTCAGGCGACGGGTGCTACAGCCATCCTGTTCGCGGGTGACGACGTCACGGATGAGGACGCGCTGGGCCGGCTGATGGGTGACGACGTCGGCATCAAAGTGGGCCTGGACTTCACCCAGGCGCAGTACCGGGTGGAAGCGCCGGTGCACGTGGCAGAGTTACTGGAAGCCTTGCTGCGGGAACGCCGACGGGTGACCGCGGAGGCTTAGCGAGTGACCAGCGCAACATGTGACGTTTGTAACATTTAGGTAGTTCGTCCAAAAGTCTGACATACTCTTGGATGTGATGTGACGCACAGTACCGTGCGACGTCACACGATCCTCCCCGGCCATCGGCCGGGGGAGTTCAACTGAAGAAAATGAACCATTCACAACGGATCGTCCGGCACGTACCTGCCGGTGAAGGGATTGATAACTGTGGCTACAGTTACTTTTGATAACGCTACGCGTCTGTACCCGGGCACAGATAAGCCCGCCGTCGATAAGCTCAACATCGACATCGCCGATGGCGAATTCCTGGTCCTCGTTGGACCCTCCGGTTGCGGTAAGTCCACCTCGCTGCGCATGCTCGCAGGCCTTGAGGACGTCAACGCCGGCCGCATTCTGATCGGCGATCGCGACGTCACGGACGTACCGCCGAAGGACCGCGACATCGCAATGGTCTTCCAGAACTACGCCCTGTACCCGCACATGACCGTTGCGGACAACATGGGCTTCGCACTGAAGATTGCCGGCGTCTCCAAGGAAGAGCGCGCCGAGCGTGTCCGCGAAGCCGCCAAGCTTCTTGACCTTGAGGCTTACCTGGACCGCAAGCCGAAGGCACTCTCCGGTGGTCAGCGCCAGCGTGTTGCCATGGGCCGTGCAATTGTCCGTAACCCGCAGGTCTTCCTCATGGATGAGCCGCTTTCCAACCTTGACGCCAAGCTCCGCGTCCAGACCCGTACGCAGATCGCATCCCTGACCCGCCGCCTCGGTGTCACCACCGTTTACGTGACGCACGACCAGGTCGAAGCAATGACCATGGGTGACCGCGTTGCAGTCCTCAAGGATGGTCTTCTGCAGCAGGTTGACACCCCCCCGCGCAACCTTTACGACCGCCCGCAGAACGTCTTCGTTGCAGGCTTCATCGGCTCCCCCCCGGCCATGAACCTGCTTGAACTGCCTGTAGTGGACGGCGGCGTCCAGTTCGGTGGAACGGTTTACCCCCCCGTGCCGCGCAACATCCTCGAAGAAGCTCACGGCCAGACCGTCACGGTGGGTTCCCGTCCGGAAGACCTTGAGACCGTCGGCAACGGCGAAGGCCTCCAGGTTGAGGTTGACGTCGTCGAAGAACTCGGCGCTGACGCTTACGTCTACGGCCACACCATCCTGGATGGCAAGAGCCACGACATCGTTGCCCGCGTCGACGGTCGTCGCCCCCCCCGATGAAGGGCGAGTCCATCTTCGTTCGTCCGCAGTCCGGCCACGTGCACCTGTTCGACACCAAGACCGGCCTCCGCCTGGGCGACTAGTCCCCCACCGGCACCCTAGCCTCGCTTCGCTCGGCCAGGGAACCCTGCCGGCGTGGGCCCATCCCGGCGCTGACGCGTCTGTACGTTCCGCATTTAGATAGCGGCCCGACCCCTCCCGGTCGGGCCGCTCTCGCGTTAACCTTTCTCCCGGAAAGAACGACATGAACACCACAGATAACCTGATCCCCCCGTCCATCGCACGTCGCGCTTGTGGACGAGTCGGCCTTTACGCTTGCCCCTGCCGCGCGGATCGCCGCTCCCCCACCAAGCGGTGCCGGTCGCTGAGCAGCTCGCCTCGCTGCTGCGCGGCGCCACGGGTTTCGAATTGCCCATCGTTGAGGACACCCGCCCCGGCGACATCTCCCTCGAGTTGACGGACACGTTCGACGGCGGCCCGGAAGCTTATGCGCTAAGCGTCACCGTAGGTGGGGCCGGGCTCACGGCCTCTACTGCCGCTGGACTCTTCAACGGAGTGCAGACGCTCCGTCAGTTGTTCCCAGCCGCCATTGAGGGTTCCAACCGGGTGTTGGCACCTGGGTGATTCCCGCCGTCGAGATTGCGGACGCCCCCGCGATTCGCGTACCGCGGGCTAATGCTGGACGTCGCCCGCAGCTTCTTCACTGTGGAGGAGGTGAAAGAGCAGATCGACGTCATGACGCAGTTCAAGCTGAACGCCCTTCATTTGCACCTCACGGACGACCAAGCCTGGCGCATCGAAATTCACGATCCCGGGTCCGCGGGCAACCCGTCCGGGTTGCCTTACGCCAACCTGACCGCTATCGGCGGCCAAGGCGCTGTAGAGGTGCCCACGGCGATGCCGGCGAGGGGGGGGCGCGAAGGGTTTTACACGCAGGAGGACTTCAAGGACATCCAGGCCTATGCCGCGAGCAAGAACGTCCTCGTGGTACCTGAGATCGACCTCCCGGGACACGTCAATGCTGCCTTCGCCGCCATTCCGCAGCTCAACCCTGACGGCCAAGCCAAGCCCATGAGCACAACGGCGGAGGTGGGCTGGTCGACTCTCAGCTCGGACTTGCCGGCAACGTATGAGTTCGTCCGGGAAGTCCTCGGCCAGCTCGCGGCCATCACGGTCGGCCCGTACCTCCACATTGGTGGCGACGAAGCTTGGTGACCGGGCATGAGAACTACGTGACCATGGTTCAGGAGTTTGCCAGGATTGCCGCCGGGACCGGCAAAACGGTGGTCGGCTGGAACGAGTATTCCGCCGGCGCCCTTCCCCAAGGCGCTGTGATCCAGTACTGGCACGGTGACCTCGCTCCGGTTGTCCAACAGGCGGAGTCCGGCGGTTCACCCGTGATCATGTCGCCGGCCGCCAATACGTACCTGGACCAAAAGTACGCGCCGGACTCGCCAGTCGGACTCGAGTGGGTGGAAGGCGGACCGTTCACCTGGGCGGAGTACTACAACTGGGATCCCGCCCAAGGCGGGCTGAAAGATCACCGGATCCTTGGCGTCGAAGGTCCCCTGTGGACTGAAACAGTCCGTGACAACCAGCAAGCCCAGTGGCTCCTTTACCCGAGGGCGATTTCCCTGGCCGAGGTTGCCTGGTCCGGTCAGGAAGTCCGCAACGCGGGTGACTTCCGACGCCGCTTGGGCGCCTTGGGCGAGCGGCTCGCCAGCCAGGGAGTCGCCTTCCAGGAGGCGCCCGACGTCGAATGGTCCGCGACGTCGAACTGGCCGTTTCCGGACGCGACGCCGTCCTTCCCTTCCAAGTACGGAACAATTGAGGCATGAGCGAGCAAAACGAAGCCCAGTGGCACGACGAACCCACCGACTACGGGCAGATCGGCAAGCTCCCCCAGGACCGAGGCCGCCAGTGCGCAGGACACCGCGCCGCCCGCGAGTGTCATCGGTTCCCTTAACATCACTGCAGCTGCTGCGGATCCGGAATTGCTGGACCTCCCGTGGCATATTGCTTGGAAGACTGGCCCGCCGAAAACCTGGCCGCGCTCCCCCCGCGGTATCTCCCGGCACATCGTCCGCTTCGCGCACTTGGGTGGCTCGGTGATCGCCATCAAGGAAACGTCGGAGCACGTTGCCCGCCACGAGTACCACATGCTGCGGAAGCTGGCCCGGCTGGACGTTCCCTGTGTTGAGCCCGTGGCCGTCATTACGGGCAGGACCACCGCGGACGGCAGGCCGCTGAACCCCCGTACTGGTCACACGGCACCTGAAGTTCTCCATGCCGTACCGCGCACTGTTCTCACAGATGCTCCGCAAAGACACCCTGACTCGGCTGATCGACGCCAGGCACTGTTGCTGGTGCGCTTGCACCTTGTGGGCTTCTACTGGGGGGGCGACGTTTCGCTCTCCAACACATTGTTCCGCCGTGATGCCGGCGCCTTCGCCGCGTATTTGGTGGATGCCGAGACGGGCGAGCTCTACCCGGACCTCTCCATGGGCCAACGCGAATACGACCTCGAAATCGCCCGCGTGAACATCGCCGGCGAACTGATGGACCTGCTGGACGGCGGGCTCATCGAGGAAAAAGTGGATCCCGTAGCCACCAGTGAGCTGATCATGGACAGCTACCGCCGGCTCTGGACTGAGCTGACGGAGAAGGAGTCCTTCGAGCTTGGTGAACGGTGGCGCGTGGCCGCCCGCATCAGGCGTCTCAACGAGCTCGGCTTCGACGTGGAGGAGTACGCCATCAAGACCACGGCGGACGGCTCCACCATCCAGCTCCAGCCGAAAGTTGTCGACGCCGGCCACCACCAGCGGCGGCTGCTTCGCCTTACCGGACTGGACGCCCAGGAGAACCAGGCCCGCCGGCTCCTCAACGACATGGACCAGTTCCGGGCGGACAACAACCCGGACCTGGACGAGGAAATCAGCGCCCATATCTGGGTCAGCCAGATCTTCGAGCCCATTGTGCGTTCCATTCCCCCCCGGCACTTGGCCGGGAAACTGGAGCCCGCGGAAGTGGTGCACGAGGTCCTGGAGCACCGCTGGTACATGAGCCAGAAGCAGGACAGGTACGTCCCGTTGGCTGAGACCGTCCAGTCCTACTTGGACACGGTGCTGCAACACCGCCGTGACGAAGCTGCCATCATGCTGAACCCGGACACGGAACTGCTCAAGATCCTTGAGGTAGAGGTGGAGGAATCGGGCCGGTACGACGACGAGGACGAGTACCCGGACGCTGACGACTAGCTACGGCTCCAGCGTCTCGGCGAGGCCGGCCAGGACTGGTTCGCGGCCCAGCTCAATGTGCGAGTACGCCAGCGAGTAGGCCAGGTCCGGCTTACCCTTCAGGATCGCGTTGCAAAGTTCCGTGTGCTCATCGCGTTGGAGTTCGTTGCTGCGGTTGTGGGCCAGCCCAAAGATCCAGCGCATCCTTCCGAACAGCGGCTTCACGGACTCAATCAGCAACCTGTTCCCGGATAGGCGAACGATTTCGGCGTGGAGCTCGGCGCTGATCAGGCGACGTCGTCGGTGCGTTCGTCGTCGATCGCTGCCTTGGAGGCCTCCATAAGTTCTTCCAACCGCCCGCCGTCGCGTCCTTCGGCTACACGCGTGGCGGCCATCCGCGCGGCGAAGGTCTCCAGGCAGAGACGGACGTCGAAGAGTTCGTTGACATCGGTCAGGGTCAGTTGGCGCACCACGGCACCGCGGCGCGGGAAGGTTGCAACGAAGCCGTCCTGCTCCAGGCGTTGAATGGCTTCGCGCACGGGAATACGGGAGACGTTGTAAAGCTCCGAAAGTTCGCGTTCCCGCAACCGCATACCTTGCGCGTACGTGCCGTGACGATGCCCTCCAACACCAGTTGGTAGACGTTCTCCGCGCGGGCCTCTTCGTCGCGGCCATTTCCGGTTTCCGGCATCGCCTCAGCCACTGTCGAACTTCCCTTCATGCCAGTGTCCGCTCCATGTGCCGGACGGCGCCGGTCAGCGTTCCAACCGAGCATACACGGGAGGAAACAGCTCATCCGCCGCACGGTTCCGGGCGTCCCTGACGGTGTAGGCGTTGCGCATCTTATCGAAGAGCTCCTGCCCTTTTGCGCGCCAGTAGTCCAGGTCCACTCCCTCGATCACACCGTTGGTCATAATGGTCCTGCCTGCCACCACTGAGAGCACGGCCTGGCGGGCAGTGCCGTTCAGGATCAGGGTCCGGAGCGGGTCGTCGTGGACGCGTCCCGGATGTCTCCCAGTGAGAAGGCCACGAGATCTGCTTGGGCACCGGGTTCGAGGCGCCCAAGGTCAGGACGCCGCAGTGCGTGCGCTCCTCCCAGGGTGGCGGCGTCGAAATATCCGGCGACGTCGCCGGCGTCATTGGTCCCGGCCATGATCTTGGCGAGCTGGACGCCGGCATCAATGCCGCGGATCAGGTCCGGCGGGAACGAGTCCGTACCCAAGGAGATGTTGATGCCTGCCGCCTTGTAGGCGTCGAAGGAATCCAGCGTGCTGCCATAACGCATGGAAGTCAAAGGGCAGTGAATGATGCTGGCACCGCTGGCCGCCAGTCGGGTGAGGTCGCCGCGGTCCTCGCCGTGGACCGCCGGATTTCGGTCCGTGTAGGTGGCGTGCGGGATCAGCAGGCGTTCGTTGAGCATCCCTACTTGTTCCAAAAGCTCCAAGGGTGTCACTCCGTGCCAGTCAAGGATGAGCTCGCGCTCCACGAGGCCCTGGAGTGAGTGCAGACGCACCAGGATGTCCCGCTCGCTGGACGCTGCTGCGGTGGCCTTAAGCAGCTCGATGTCCAGCGTCTCGATCCTGCACGGTAGCAGGACTCCGTTGACCAACGGGTCATCGAGTTCCGTTGCGTGGTCAATGAAGCGCAAGGCATCGGCCAGCCCCCCCTCCCGCCCGCGGTCGTCGTCGAACATCACTGAACGTTCGCCGTTCTCCAACACGACGTTGGCTCCCGAGCGGTACGCCGGGCCCAGGTAGCCGCGCAGGCCCAGGCGTCGGCTGGACTCAGCCATGCCCACGAGTCTTCGAAAGGTTCAGCCACTCGGAGTGAACTTCCGATGCGATGGGCATGTACGTGGTGATGCCGTGCAGAATCAGCTGGATCAGGGCGTACTCGCGGACCTCCTGGCGTTCTTCGGCGGTGAAGACGTCAGCGCGGCGGTAGCGGAAATAGTCCTCGGACCATTGGTGACCCTTGGCCTGCTCCGGACCTGCCCAACTGTCCAGGATGAGGTGGTCAATGTCCGTGAGGGCATCGAGGTCGATCAGGCCGGGCATGAGCAAGGCATCGCCAAGATCGAGTTCCTCGTCCACCTGACCTGCGTAGTCATTCCCCCCCACATAGTCAATGGTGTGGCCGCTGTAGACCACGCACGCGTTTTCCAGCAGCACGTGGCGTCCGTTGTGATGGCCCAGCACGTAGCGGGCGGTGACCTTGGTAGGCACGGCGACTCCTGTTTCCTGTCCGCCAAGGACAGCTCGTAATACTCTCTGGTATTCCAAACAGTACATTATTTGTGATTTACATCGCATCAATCCTGCTCTAGTCTATTTTGGTATACAAGAACTCCGGAGCCAGCTCCTGATCACGAAACGAGCAGAACCGTTGACCCAGATACAGTCCGTCGAACCAAGCATCGGCAGCCCGCCACTCCCTCCTGCAACGTCGCCGGAGGCCAAGGCACCTGCCGAAGCGCGTTCCCTCCTCGCCACTGCCTGGATGAGGATCCGGCGCAGCAAGATCGCCCTCCTCAGCCTGTGCGTGGTGGTCGCCATCCTGCTGTTCGCCATCCTGGCTCCCGTCCTGAGTGCCATGTCCGGCAACGATCCCTACACGTCCAATACCAGCCCCGAAGTTCTGGACGACTTTCAAACGCCCGGCCTGCCGCTCCCCGGCTACATGTACCCGTCCGCCCAGCACTGGTTGGGTGTGGAGCCCGGCTGGGACGCGACCTCTTCGCGAGACTCGCGTACGGCGGACAGGTCTCCCTCACCATCGCCCTGCTCTCAACCGTTGTTTCGGTGGTCCTCGGAACTGTCCTGGGCGCGGCCGCCGGCTACTTCGGTGGCAAGACCGACGCCATCATCAGCCGCATCATGGACTTATTCCTGGCCTTCCCGCACCTACTCCTGGTGCTCTCCCTGACGCCCATCCTGCAGTCACGGCTCAGGGATACGCCGCTGGGTGAAGGGAGCTTCCTGCCCATGGCCTCCTTGGTCATCATCCTGGGCTTCTTCGGCTGGGCGTACCTCGCAAGAATCGTCCGCGGACAGGTGTTGAGCCTCCGCGAGCGCGAGTTCGTGGAAGCCGCCCGATCCTTTGGCGCCTCGCACCTCAGCATTCTCTTCCGACAGATCATCCCCAACGTCATGGGAGTCGTCCTGGTGTACGCCACCATGCTGATCCCCCCCACCAACATCTCAGCCGAGGCGGCACTGTCCTTCCTGGGCGTCGGCGTCAAGGACCCCACACCGTCGTGGGGCCAGATGCTCAACGCCGCCCAATCCGGCAACTGGTACCTCAGTGATCCGTGGTTCCTCGCTGTTCCCGGCATCATGCTCATCGTCACCGTCCTGGCTTTCAACCTCCTGGGCGACGCCGTCCGGGACGCCCTTGACCCTAAAGCTTCGCGCCACTAACACTCATCCCCCCGCATCGCCTTTCAACCCCTCACAAGGAGCATCATGAAAACCCCTGCAAGAGCTCTGGCACTTTCGGTGTTGATCGCCATGGCCGCTACCGGCTGTGGAGCCGGCCAAAGCCAGCCAAGCAGTTCCAAGCCCGCCGGGTCGGTCACGGAACTGGCGCCCAACGTGGTCAAGTCCGGCTTCGCTGCCAAGGGCGGCAACATCAACGTCCTGATGTCTTCCGATTTCCAGACTCTGGACCCCGGGAACAGCAACTACGTTCAGACGGCAAATGTTGGCCAGCTGTACTACCGCACCCTGACCATGGCCCAGGAAACAGCGGGCCAGCCGCCAACAGTGGTCCCGGACCTCGCAACGGACACCGGCAAGGTCTCCGACGACGGCCTCAGCTGGACCTTCACCCTCAAGGAAGGCGTGAAGTTCGAGGACGGAACACCCATCACCTCGGCGGACATCAAGTACGGCGTGGAGCGCACCTTCGCGCAGGATGTCTTCACCCAGGCGCCGCAAGAGTTGAACGCAGCGCTCGACGCCGGCGGGTACAAGGGGCCGTACAAGGATCCTTCCGCTGTGCTCAAGGCCGTTGAAACGCCTGATGAGCGCACGGTGGTCTTCCATCTGAAAAAACCGTTCGCCGAGTTCCCGGCGTTGGCATCCCGGTCCAATACCGCTCCTGTCCCGAAGGCCAAGGACACCAAGCTGGACTACACCAACCACCCGGTGTCCTCGGGACCGTACATGGTGGAGTCCTACAACCGTGGCAAGTCCTTGAAACTGGTTCGCAACCCGCACTGGGATCCCGCGACGGACCCCCAACCGCTCGGCACTCCCGGACACGTTCAGCTTCTCGCTTTCCACCTCGCAGGCCACCATCAGCCAGCAACTCCTGGCCGACTCGGACCCCAACGCCATCACCCTTGACTCCAATGGCGCGCTCCAGACCTCGGACTCCGCCAAGCTGGCTGATGCCCAGGTGAAAGACCGGGTGGCTTCGGGTCTTCTGGGATGCAACGACGTCCTGAGCTTGAACACGGAGAAGATCAAGGACCCGGATGTCCGCAAGGCGATCGCTTTGGCCCTGGATCGCCAGTCGATCCTGGTTCAGTACGGTGGACGACGCTTCGGTGAAATCACCCAGAGCCCGCTGAATGCCAAGATGCGCGGCTACGTGGAGACCGAACTGGAACTGGACCCCCACCGGTAAGCCCAAGCTGGAAGAAGCCAAGAAGCTCCTGGAAGGCAAGGACTTCCCCAAGACCCTGACGTACGGCTACGCCAACAATCGGGACGCCTTCAAGAACACTGGCACGGTTGTCCAGCAGAACCTCAAGGCCCTGGGAATCGAGGTTGAGCTGGTACCGATCCCGGCACCGAACTACTACTCCGTCCTGGCCAGTGAGCAACTGCCGGACATGGGGGGGCGTTCCGGCTGGTGCGGTGGTGCCGACCCGGCGTCAGTCCGCACCTCCGCGGATCCCCTGCTGGGACCGAACAATGAAGGCACCAGCTACGGCTTCTCCAACACGTCCCGCTACTTCGATCCCGTAGTTTCCAAGGCCATGTTCGATCTCCGCAATACGGACGGCACCTCCGAGGAACTGGGCAAGAAGTGGTCCGAGGCCTTCGGCTCAGCTTTGAAGACCTACCCGATCGTCCCGCTCATCCGCAGCCACACCAACAGCGTGGTGGCTCCAACGTCCGCAACGCCCAGGTGGGCTACTTCTTCGGCGGCATCGATCTATCGATCGTCGGCGTCGAGCAATAACCGGGCTTCGAAAACTATTCGGGCATAGTCCAGAAGGAGAAGCGGGCCGCCTGCCTCAGCGGGCGGCCCGCAACCACCACCATGATGACTTTCATTCTTCGCCGGACCGGTTCGTTGGTCCTGCTTCTCGCCGCGGTCAGCTTTATTACCTTCACGCTTTTCCAGCTCGGCCCCCCCTCTGATCCCGCAGCCGCTGCGTGCGGTCAGGAGTGCACACCCGAGCGCGTGGCCGAGGCCCGTGTTGCTTTGGGCATGGACCAACCTTTCTTCGTCCAGTACGCCGATTACATCCGTGGGCTCTTTTCTTCGCGAATGATCGGCGCCCCGGGTGCGCAGACTCTTTGCGAATGGCCGTGCCTCGGAAAGTCCTTCCAAACTAATGAGAACGTAGCGACATCATCGGCCGTTCACTCCCCTACACCTTCTCCATGGCCATCGGCGCGCTGGTGCTGTGGACCATTACCGGCGTCGGGCTTGGCCTTCTGGCCGCCCTCCGCAAGGGCTCTCCCGTGGATAAGTTCATTGTGGGCGCCGCCTCCGTGGGCGTTTCACTGCCGATCCCCCGTCACGGGCCTGTTCCTGCTGCTCCTGTTCGTCAATCAACTACACCTGTTGCCCTTCACCACCAACGAGATCAACAGCCCGTTCGGCCCGCAAGGTCCGGGAGCCTGGGTGGCCAACTACCTGCTGCCCTGGATTGCGTTGGCCGTGCTTTTCAGTGCCTCCTACATCCGTGTCACCCGGACCAACATGATCGAGACGTTCGGCGAGGACTTCATCCGGACGGCCCGCGCCAAGGGCCTGGCACCACGGATGGTCACGTTCAAGCACGGCGTACGGGCCGGCATCACACCGGTTGTGACCATGCTAGGCATGGACATCGGCTTGTTGCTGGGCGGCGCGGTCCTCACCGAACAGATCTTCTCCGTCCCCGGACTGGGCTTCACGGCCGTGCATGCCGCCATTTCCGGCGACCTTCCCGTCACCATGGCCATCACCATGCTGGCTGCGTTCTTCGTCATCGCGGCTAACGTCGTGGTGGACCTCGCCTACGCCGCCATCGATCCCCCCCGAGTGAGGCTCCAATGACCCAGGTGAACACCACCACTCAGCAGGCGGGCGGCCCAGCGGGCGGCCTCGCCACCGCCCCCTTTCCTGGAGGTCCGTGACCTTAGCGTGAAGTTCCCTACGGACGACGGTGTTGTCTCCGCAGTGAACGGGATGGACTTCTCCCTTGAGCGCGGTCAGACCCTTGGCATTGTGGGCGAGTCCGGTTCCGGAAAATCCGTCACCAGCCAAGCGCTGATGGGCCTGCTCAAGGGCACCTCGGCGCAGGTGAGTGGCCAGGCGATGTTCCAAGGCAAGGACCTTGTCACCCTGCCCGAGTCCGCGATGCGCCCGCTCCGCGGCCGCAACATCGGCATGATCTTCCAGGATCCGCTCTCGGCGCTGCACCCCCCCTTCTACACTGTGGGTCACCAGATCGCCGAGGCGTACCTGGTCCACAACAAGGCGAGCAAGAAGCAGGCCCGGGCGGCCGCCGTCGACATGCTGGGGAGGGTGGGTATCCCGAGCCCTGAGCAGCGCTACGACGAGTACCCCCCCCACCACTTCTCCGGTGGCATGCGCCAGCGTGCCATGATCGCGATGGCGCTGATCTGCGAACCTGAACTCTTGATCGCGGACGAACCAACCACGGCGCTGGACGTCACAGTTCAGGCGCAGATCCTGGACCTCATGTCCGAGCTCCAAGAGGAAACAAACTCGGCGTTGATCCTCATCACGCACGACCTCGGTGTGGTTGCCGAGGTCTGCGACAACGTGTTGGTCATGTACGGCGGGCAGTGCGTCGAGTCCGGGCCGGTGGACGGGATCTTCTACGACACCCAGCACCCCTACACACTCGGCCTGCTCAACTCGATGCCCACGCTCAACAGCGCATCGAGCCAGCTGAACCCCATACCCGGCCAGCCGCCGTCGCTCCTTGACCTCCCCAAGGGCTGCATCTTCAGCGCAAGATGCCAGTACACAGAACTCGCCGGCGACGGCATCTGCGCCAACCAGCGGCCTGAACTGCTGGTGGAGGACGGGCACGGAAAACGCTGCCATCTGAGCGGCCCGCAGATCATCACCATTCGGAATTCGCGTTAGGACCGGCCATGGAACATCAGCCAATTCTTCAGGTGGAGAACCTGCAAAAGCACTTCCCGCTGAAGGGCGGCCTGCTTCCGGGCGCCGCCAAACGCTCTGTCAAAGCAGTCGACGGCGTATCGTTCAGTCTCGCCCGAGGCCAGACTTTGGGACTCGTAGGTGAGTCCGGATGCGGTAAATCGACCACTGGCCGTATGGTGGCGCGCCTCATGGACCCGACGGGCGGCCGGATTCTGGTGGACGGCGAGGACATCAGCCAACTTCGCGGCAAGGATCTGTACAACTTCCGGCGCAAGGTCCAGATGATCTTCCAGGACCCCTTCGCGTCCCTGAATCCGCGGCAGACAGTGGGTACAGCTATCGCCGCTCCCATGGTGGCGCAGAGGATCAATCCGCCAGGTGGCCTCAAGAACCGGGTGAAGGAACTCCTGGACCAAGTGGGGCTCAAGCCGGAGCACTACAACCGTTTCCCGCATGAGTTCTCCGGGGGCCAGCGTCAGCGCGTGGGTATCGCCCGGGCGATTTCCCTGAGTCCGTCAGTGATTGTGTGCGACGAACCAGTGTCCGCTTTGGACGTCTCAGTGCAGGCACAGGTGGTGAACCTGCTGCAGCAGATCCAGCGCGACACCGGCGTTTCCTACATCTTCATCGCGCACGATCTCTCTGTGGTCCGGCACATCTCCCACGAAGTCGCTGTGATGTACCTGGCAAGGTCGTCGAGCAGAGGCCTAGGGACGCTTTGTTCAGCGATCCCTTGCATCCGTACACCAAGGCATTGCTCTCCGCAGTACCCCCTTCCGGATCCCCCGGGCAGCCCGTGAACAGGTGAAGATCCGGCTTCGTGGCGACCTCCCCCTCGCCGGCCAACCCACCCAGCGGCTGCGTCTTCCGGACACGGTGCCCGCTCATTGGCACGCTTCCCGACGAGCAGCGCCAACGCTGCATCGACCAGATCCCCCACACCCGCCAAGCCCGAGGCGCCTGCCTGCCACCACACAGCTATGGCCGCAACGGTCCTGGCGGGCGTGCAATAGAAGCAGGCATTAGATTCACTATCAAAGGAGTAACCATTGAATACCCTGATCCGCGCCGTCCGCCCCCTGGGGGGGCAAGCGCTCAGCGACGTCACCCTTGTCGCGGGCGAAGCAGGCGGCAAGATCACCGCCGTCGAACCGCATGATCCAGCCCGCGTGGTTACGGGTGGCGTTACGGTGGTGGAAGGCCGCGGACGTTTGCTGCTCCCGTCATTCTCGGACGTCCACGTTCACCTTGATTCCACCCGGATCGGCCTTCCGTTCCGTGAGCACACCGGAGGTCCGGGTGTGTGGACCATGATGATGAACGACCGTCAAAACTGGCGCAACGCTGAGGTCCCGTTGCAGGATCGCGTGAACGACACCCTGGGCCGGATGATCGCCCGTGGTACTACCCGGGTCCGCTCCTACGCGCAGGTTGACGTGGACTGCAGGCTGGAGCGTTTCAACGCCGTTGCTGCCGCCAAGGAAAAATTCGCCGGCCAGGCTCCGTGGACATCATCGCTTTCCCCCAGGCCGGGTTGTTGCTGGAGGAAGGGACGGTGGAGCTCATGGAGGAGGCGCTGAAAGCCGGCGCCAACGTGATGGGTGGCATCGATCCCTGCACGCTGGACCGCGATCCGGCGAAGCACCTGGACATCGTGTTTGGGCTGGCAGAGAAGTATCAGGTTCCCATCGACATCCACCTCCACGAGCCCGGCGAATTGGGAGTCTTCAGCACGGATCTGGTCCTCGAGCGCACCCGGGCCTTAGGCATGCAGGGGAAGGTGACCATGTCCCACGCGTACCAATTGGGCAGCGTCAACGAGGCCACTACGCGCAGGCTCATTGATGCCTTCGCGGAACTGGACGTGTCCTTGGCCTCGGTTGCTCCGTCTGCTGCTGGCCAACTGCCCATTCCCTTGCTTACCGAAGCCGGCGTTCGTTTGGGGGGGTTGGGCGAGGATGGCCAACGTGACTACTGGTCCCCTTACGGCAACACGGATATGCTGGACCGCACCTGGCAGCTCGCCTTCACGCACGGTTTCCGCAAGGACGAGCTGATCGAGCACTGCCTGGCCATCGCCACCATCGGTGGTGCGAGCATCCTTGACCCCCCCGCGCAACCAGGCTAAAGGACACGGCCCATCGTCCCGGCGTCGAGGTTGGCGATCCCGCGGAACTGTTGCTGGTGGACGGCGAAACGGTGGCTTCCACGGTGATGGACCGAGGAAGGGACCGCACCGTGATCCACGCCGGAAGGGTTGTGGCGGACCAGCTGGAACTGGTCTAGCTCCCTCGGAACCCGCTCTTGTCCGGGCTCCTCTCCGTTGAACGGTGAGGAGCCCGGACGAGGACGGGTTTCTGCGTGCCGGGCTACTCGCCTCTGGCCGTGGGCGCTTCATCCAGCGGCGTCCACCACGTCACAGCGGGAGTCACTGTGAATCGCCGACCCGTCACCTTGCTGGGAGTGATGCGGATGAACTGGTCCTTTTGGCCTGCTTCCCATGGGAAAAGGAGGAGCCCGACGGTATCCAGCACGTCCTGCGTGAGTTTCACGGCAGATGCTTGGCCCTTGACCACAACGCTCCATGCCACCCCTGTTTCGGCATTAACGCCGTCGGCTTCGATGGCCACGGGCGCGTCACCCAGGGCTGCATGAAGTTTGGTGCCTTCGCCAGTCCGGAACACCATGGTCCCGTGATCAACCTTGTAATTCACGGGGAAGATGTCCGGGTGGTCGTCCACCACAACGGCAAGCCTGCCCACTGAGACGCCACGGAGAAGCTCCCAGCATTCGTTGGTTTCCAGGATTTCCGTGGCAGGTGTTTCCGGCTGTTGCGTCCTGATGGTGAGTTAGTCATATCGCCGAGGATACGCCGCGGAGTTGCTGCCCGACAGGCCGTGGCTCGGGTTCCGGGCGGCCAGTCCCGGTCTTGTTCGCTGCGCCCGCCCTCGTACGGCCGGATTATCGAACAAGGCTGGCTTTCGAGACATTCTCGGCCTGTTGGCTTCCCTGCTCAACAGTCACCAGTGGTCCCCCCCGGATTGCCAGGAACCCGGCACCGGCCAGCACTACGGCTTCGGCGGCGAGCGCCCAGAACGTCAGCTCCCAGCCGCCGGTCATGGTGTGCAGCAACCCGGCGCCCAGCGGACCGAGGGACGCCAACGCAAAGCCAAATCCCTGGCTCATTGCCGAAAGCTTTCCCGCTGATTGTGGTCCGTCAGATCGGATCACCATCAACGCCATGGCGAGCCCGAATCCGGCGCTCTGCACAACCCCCCCAGAATCCCGACCATGAGGAACTGCAGCTCAACCGGCGATGCCAGGACTCCCAACAGCGCGAGCGCCACAGACACCCCTAGCCCCGGCGCCATGATCCGCAGGATGGCAGGACGACCGGCCAGCACGGGTGCCAACAAACTTGCCGGTAGCCCGGCCAGGCTGAACCAAGCGAGCAGGGCAGCGGCATCGGCTGCTGCGAGCCCACGGGATACCAAATACACCGCCAGCCAGGACGTGATCGCGAAATAGAGCATGGCCTGGAGGCCGAAGAACGCTGTCACGGCCCACGCGGTGCGCTGCTTCCGGAGCGGGACGGCCCGCTTTCTCGTGACAATCGTCGACGCCGCGTCCCCCCCGGCCAGCGACCTAGCGGCGCCATCCCCCCGGCGGGGCCTCCGGTACGGTGGATCAGGAAGCTCCCAACAGCGCTGGGACAGCCACACAGCCAGTGCTGATGGCAGGTTGCCGCCGAAGGCGTGTCCAGTGGCTGGACCAGTCCGGCCCCCAAGCGCCGCTCCGAGCCCGAACCCCATGGTGCACAGTCCCGTCCACCAGCCGGTGCCGCGGTTTGCTTTGACGATCTGGGGGGGCACCAGGACACTCGCGGTCATGATCGCCATGCCGGCCAGGAATGTGCCCGTCAGCAGGAGTGCCGGCACGGTCGCCCGAACCACCAGCGCTGCAGCGAGAACCAGCAAGGCGAGAGCCACAGCCCGCCCGGTGCCGAATCGTCTAGCCAGCCAAGGCCCGATGGGACCGGAAATACCAAACGCCAGCACGGGCAGAGTTCCCAACAAGGGCAGCAGCGCGGGGTCCAGGTTGAAAGCTCCCGGAACCTGGTTCATGACCCCCCCGGCGATGGTCGTAATGGCCGGTCGAAGGTTAACTGACACCACAACAAGTGCGAGCAGCATCAGGCCAGTCATCAGCCTCGGATTCAATCCCGCCCCCAGCCAACCGCTTCACACGCACGTCATTCCCCCCCTCATAGCCACTTTGGTATACCAAGCAAGACTAAGAGGTGATGTGCGGAAAGTAAATGCCGTAAACGATGGTGCTAAAACGACGCCAAGTGCGATGCTGTCAAGTTTGGAATACCAAGAACCGCAAAGGCCATACGTGGACGGGTTTTGAACGTGATAGAGCGTCACAACCTAACACGAGGGACGTGATAGAGCGTCACAACCAAACACGAGGGACGTGATAGAGCGTCAGAGAGTCGTCCGCGGGCCGCCTCAGGGCCTGGTCAGATGGCCTTCCCCCCCGGGTTCAGAATCCCCCCTGGGGGATCGAACAGTTCTTTGATGCGCCGCTGCAGCTCCCTCACGGGCTCGGGCTGCTCCAGGCCGAGCCATCGCAGCTTGTATTGGCCAACGCCGTGCTCACCTGTGATGGTGCCGCCCATATCGAGGCCGACTCGAATGGATTCGTCCAAGGCAGCATTCAGCCTCTTCAGGCCTCCGCGTCTGTGGCCGGGTCAACCCTGTCCATCCAGAAGGTGGGGGGGTGCAGGTTGCCGTCGCGGCGTGGGCCACTACTTTGAGTCGGACGTGGAATCGGGTGGCCATCGCTTCGAGTTCGGCTACGAAATCGACCAGCCGCGAGCGCGGGACGGCGATGTCTTCCCCCCCACCTGAATTCGTCATCCACTTCGACGCCGCGGCTGTTGCGGCGCATTTCCACCAGCATTTCGGCTTCCGCACTGGCTTCCGTGGTCACTGTTGCGCCGCTTTCAGCGAGGACTTGCCGAACGACGTCGGCTTCTGCAGCCGCACCGAAGCCATCGGTCTGGATCAGAAGTAATGACTTGCCGCGTTTTTGGAGGTCACCGCCATGGAGTTCGTCGAGCTGCACCAAGGTGCCGTTGTCCAGGAGCTCCATGATGGCGGGCTGTACCCTGGCCCTGCCCACAGCGAGGACTCCGGCGGCGGCGCTGCGGAAGTCCTGGTAGAAGGCGGCGATGGTGTGGACCTCGCGAGGCAGGTACTTCAAGCGGACGGTCACGCCCACCACGATTCCCAACGTTCCTTCAGACCCGACAAGGAGCGCGGTCAGGTCATAACCTGCGACGCCCTTAAAGGTCTGGTGGCCGGTATGCATCAGCGAACCATCCGCCATGACGACGTCCAGGGCCAGCACGGAATCGCGCGTTACACCGTATTTGGCGCAGCGCAGTCCTCCGGCGTTGGTGGCAACGTTGCCGCCGATGGTGGATATCTTGTAACTCGCCGGGTCGGGCGCATACATCAGACCGTGTTTGGCCGCGGCAGCGTTCAGTTCGGCGTTGATAACGCCGGGTTCGACGACGGCGGTCTCGTCGTCGGGGGGGTTGAGGTCCAGGATCCGGTTCATCCGTTCAAGGCTCAGGACGATGCAGCCCTGGGTGGCATGCGCTCCCCCCCGGAGACACCGGTTCCAGCACCCCCCCGGGCGACGATCGGCACCTGATGCGCCGCGCAACTGCGAACAATATGTTGCACGTCCTCCACGGACTCGGCCCACACCACAGCCAGGGGCAGATGCCTCTCCAGCATTGGACCCTGATCCGCCGAGTACACGGTGAGGGTTTCTTCGTCGCCCGCCATCTGCCCGGCCCCCCAAGTCCAGCGGCAAGCTCCTCCACGAAAGTCCCCTGGATGGCAGGTGGCTTGGCGGCTTCCCCCCCTCGGCCCACCGTGCGTTCCTTGATGCTTTCCGCTGATGTTCCGGCGATGGCTGTTTCGTCCGACAAGGCTTTCCCTCCACATGAGCACCGCGGACACGCCAAACCGGCAGTCTTCGCAGTCTTTTCCTTGCCAGTCTAGCCAGCACCGGCGGGGCATCGGGCAACCTTTAGTGCAGGGGAAGCGGGGATCCGGGGGATCGCCCAGATTCCTGCGGAGATACCTTTCGAGCGTAGACAAACACCTTCGACGCCGGATGGACCGCCAGTTGCCGATGCCACCGTGCCGGAGTGGTGCAGGGGCGGCAGTAGCAACGCCCTAAGCTGCGCGTCGCTGAGAACCGAATCGTCGAGGACCACTTGGGCAGCATCCCTCGAGACGAAGACCAGCACTGAAGACTCCATGGTTTCCCGGACAAAGATCATGGCGTCGCCTCTGCGTGCAGCATCGCACACCACCCTCAGTCAGCGCGGGCATTTCCTTGCGGAGCCGCCCGAGGCTTGCGTAGACGGATCGCAAGTCCTTAACCACGCGATGCTCGACCACAGGGGCCGGCTCCCCCTTCCGATCCCGACTCAGCCCACGGCATGGGAGTCCTGGAGTCCTCGCCGTTGAACCCTTCGAATCCATATTCATCGCCGGCAAACAACACCGGAACTCCCGGCAGGCAGAAGGTGAGCACCGCGCCCGCTGCCGGGCCGCCGTCGACCATTACCGTTGCTGCCCGCGCTGTGTCGTGCGTATTGAGCGCGTTCATGTTGTTTTGTCGCACAGCCCAGCTAAATCCCGCTGCGAGGTCTTGATGCGTCGCAAGGAAATCTTCGGCGGAGATCCTGTTGGGCCCCGACTGGGGTGAGCCGAAGAAGTTTACGTTCGGCGCGTCTTTCGCGAGCCAGGACCATAGCGGCCGGGTGAGGTTGGAGTACGTCATGGCACCCTGCCAGTGCTCACCCGTAACGTCGGGGGGGCGGCATCGGATGTGGACTCAGCGAGCAGGGCCGCGTTCGGGTTGATTTCACGCACACGGTCAGCGATGAGCCGGGCAACTTCATGGTTGAGATCCACAGATCCAAGGCGTCCGGTCATGTTGCCGACGTCGATCCTCCATCCATCCAGGTTGAACGGCGGCTTAAGCCAACGGGACACCACGGAATCATGGTCCGTCACGAAACGCCGGCGGAGGGCTTCCGAGGACCAGTTGAATTTGGGTAGCGACGGCACTCCCCACCACGACTCATAGCTGGAATGGTCCGGGCTGAAGTAATAGTAGCCGGCTTCCTCTGATCCAGGATCGGCGAGCGCTTTGACGAACCATTCGTGGGCAGCGCCGGAGTGGTTCGCGGTGAGGTCCCCCATGACGCGGATGCCCCGCGCGTGTGCGGCTTCAACCAAATCCACCAGGGCCTGGTCACCACCCAGGAGCGGATCCACGGAATCGAAGGTGGAAGCGTCGTAGCGGTGGTTGGAACGTGCAGGGAAGAAGGGCGTCAGGTAGAGGACATCCACCCCCCCAGTTCCTTCAGGTGGTCCAGGTTGCCGTGATCCCGGGGGAGGTCTCCCCCCCGTAGAACTGTGTGGAGGCTTCCTCGCCCGTTCCCACCACCGGGGTATCCCAGGAGCAAGCGATGGCCCAGTCTGGCGTGGGGGTGTCCGTCCGCTTGGGTGGATCGGGCGAACCGGTCCGGGAATATCTGATACATGGTGCCCTTGCGCAGCCACTCCGGCGCCGGGGCGAACGCCGTCAGCCTAAAGTCTGCTGAATCCGAAACGTCCCGGGCGAACAGGCCTTGGGCGTTGAGTTCCAGTAGCGCCGCCCGACGGTAGTGCCAACCAGTGCGCCACCAGTCGGCGTGCCGGCGGCAGCACCGTCGTCGTGCGTGTCAGTGACTTCCAGCAGGAAGCGGTACTTGGCCACCGGGTTCGCCACCAGCTTCGCCGCTTCCCACCAGTCCCAGCCATCGGCGGAGCCGAGCCGGAATGCGGCATCGTAGCGGGGCTCACCGTCCTGGACAGAACGGACCCAGACCTTCGACGCCGGTCTGCAGTCCTGCGGTACGCGGACCCGGAGGCGAACGGTGTCGCCGAGGGACACAGGCCCGGGTGCGGTGTTGGATACGAAGAGGTTCGAGCCGTCGTGGTGCGGAAGGGCGATTGGCATGGTCAGCCTTTCACTGATCCGGCGGTAAGTCCGCTGACGATGTATTTCTGCAGGAAGAGGAACAGTGCCATGACCGGGATCGCGGCGATCACGGCGCCGGCCGCGAAAACGCCCCAGTTCTCGGAGCGCTGCTGGGCCACGTAGGAGTAAAGCCCGACGGCGAGCGTCTGGCTGTCCGGATCGGTCAGCACCACGCTGGCGATGACGAACTCGCTGGAAATGCCGATGAAAGCCAAGAGACCCACAACCGCCAGAATGGGCGTGACCAGTCGCAGGATGATTCCGAAGAAGATCTGCACGTGGCTGGCGCCGTCGATCTTGGCGGCCTCATCCAGTGACTGCGGGACTGTGTTGAAGAACCCGTACATAAGGTAGGTGTTCACACCCAGCGCTCCGCCCAGGTACACCATGATGAGGCCCAGCTGGCTGCCCAGCCCCCAAGGCCGGAATTACCTGCGAGATCCCGCTGAGGAGCAGGAAGATCGCGACGACGGCCAACAGTTGCGGGAACATCTGCAGCAGGAGGAGGGTCAGGAGTCCCATCCGGCGGCCCTTGAAGCGCATGCGGGAGAAAGCGTACGCGGCCATGGCGCCGAGGAAGACGGTAGCGGCGGACGTAACCGTACCTACCACCAACGTGTTCACGAACCAGCGGCCGAAGGGTCGGGTGGGGGGGTCGCTGAAGAGTGCCACGAAGTTACCGGTGTCGAACCTGGAGAACAGCCCGTTGGAACCCACAAGGGTGCCATTGGAATCCAGGGCAGCGGAGAGCACGTAGAGCAGCGGGAACACGGCGAAGATGGTGGTGACGATGCCCACCACATGCCGCCAGCCTTTGTCCTTGAACCAGACCCCCCCAAAGGGACGGCGCTTTTGCGTCAGCGGCGACGGGCCGCCGTCGACCGTTGTTGTTTCCTTGCTGGAGGCCAGGGTGCGTACGCTCATCAGTTCACGTCCTCGAGTGCTTTGGTCTGCTTGAAGCTGATGGCCGAAATGGTGGCCACGATGATGAAAATGATGATCGCGAGCGCGCTGGCCAGGCCGTAGTCGCGGCCCGTGCCTTGGCCGAACGCGACTTTGTACACCAGCGTGATGAGGATGTCGGTGGAACCGATATCGCGGTCAGTGTCCGCGAAGCGCGGCCCGCCTCCGGTGAGCATGTAGATGACGTTGAAGTTGTTGAAGTTGAAGGCGAAGGAAGAGATCAGCAGCGGCGCCACGGACACGAGCAGCAGCGGTAGCTTGATGGAACGGAACACCCGCCAAGCGGAGGCTCCATCCATGCGGGCTGCCTCGTCGATTTCGGACGGCAGCGACTGCAGGGCGCCGGTGCAGACCAGGAACATGTACGGGAAACCAAGCCACACGTTGACCACCAGCACGCTGATCTTGGCCAGGACGGGGTCCGTCAGCCAGCCAATGTTCGCGCCGCCGAGCAAGGTTTGGTTCAGCCAGCCGAACTCGGGGGGTTGAGGATGCCGGACCATACCAGGCCGGACAGGAAGGCGGGAAAAGCGTAGGGCAGGATCATCAGGATCCGGTACACCTTCTTCCCCCTGAGGTCCTCACGGTTGAAGGTCATTGCCAGGAAGAGGCCCATCACAAAGGTGAGGGCGACGGACGCGATGGAAAACGTGAACGTCCAGAGGATCACGCCCACCAGCGGCCCGCGGAGGCTGGGATCCGTGAAGGCCCGGACGAAGTTGTCCATGCCGACATCGATCTTCCAACCGGTGGCCAGGGTATTTCCGTTGGTATTGGCGAAGGCGCCCTTGCCGTTGTCGCGGTATTCCGCGCCGGTTTCGGTGTCCACGAAGGTGTCCGTGGCGGCGTCGTAGTTGAGCGCCGGCTTGAACTGGTACGCCGTGCTGCCGTCTGCTGTGCGCAACGTTCCATCGGCGGGATCGTCCGAAACCGGGACCGTGATCTTCAGGATCTCCTGCTGGTTGGCCACGATCTCCTGGAACTTCAGCGCCTGGTAGCCCGGCAAGGAGTTGGCCTTGCCCGTTGAGTCTTTGCCGCGTCCGGGGGGGCTTCGGCGAGCGGATCTTCGCTACTACCGAGTTGCGCCTTCCCTGCCGGATCGGTGAACAGCAGATAGAACTCGTTGTCCTTGGTCAGCACGGAAGCCTTGTAAGCAGGCGAATCCGGGACGCGTTTCTGCGCTGTCAGTTGGATGGCCGAAATGGCATCGTCCTTAGTGCTGTTGTGCCCATCGCCGTAGTTGGTGAAGGCGATGTAACCGCTGAATACCACCACCAGGACCTGGAACACCAGCAGGAACAGGACCCCGGGGGGGGCCAGGTATTTTGCCGGCAGCCCGCCCTTCCGGAGGTAGATCCAGTTAATGGCCAGGACCACCAACGACGACACTGCCAGCGCAGCCCACGACTGGCTGAGGAAAAGCATCATCAGGACGTACACCGCGAAGGCGTCCACAAGTCCCAGCAGGACAACTTTGAGGATGGTGCCCTTGAGGGAATCCGGATGGCGTGCGGGCTTGGCTGGTCGTGCGGGCTTCGCTGGACGGCCGGTGCTGCTGCTGGAAGGCTCGGCCGGGGGGGCCGCATGGCCTTGGCTGGAGGGCAGTTCGCGGAGATCTGGTTTTGGCATTGTGGATCCTTGGGTGAAGCGGTTGGCGGCAGGCAGGGCCGGGCGGTGGAGTGCCGCCCGGCCCGGGCAGACCGGTGGAGTTATCCGGTTGCGGTGCTAGCCGCCGATCTTGGACTTGATGCTGTCTGCCATCTTGGTCCAGGCCTCAGCCGGATCGCCTTGGCCCTTGATGATGGCCAGTTCGGTAGCACCCCAGTCAGCCCACACCGCGCTCATTTCCGGGATGGCCGGCATGGGAACGCCGGTGGCACCGATCTTGCCGAATGCCTCCACCACGGGATCGCTGGCGGCCTTGTCGAATGACGCCTTGAGGGCCGGAGGCCGTCCTCCTGCTGCATACATGGAGTCCTGAGCCGACTCGGAGGTGAGGTAGTTGGTGACGAACTCGTTGGTGGCCAAGGCGTTGGCGCTCTTGGCGCTGATGAAGAAGCCGTTGACGCCGATGAACGGCTGGGCAGGCTCGTTGCCGGCGGTGGGCAGCTCATCTACGGAGAACTTGATGCCCTTCTTCTGGACATCCGGAACGTTCCACGGGCCCGTCACGAAGTACGGGGGGGATTCGCCGGCCAGGAACTTCTCCTTGGCAATGTCACCTGTGATGTTGGAGTTGATGATCTTCTCGCCGGCATCGCCCCCAGGCGGCCAGCTTCTTGGCGAATTCGACGCCGGCAGCGTCACCGATGAGGAGCTGCTTGGCGTCATATTCGCCGTCGGCGTTCTTACCGAAGACCTGTGAGCCCATGGAGGACTGCAGCGGGTACAGGTGGTACGGATCGCCCTGTTTCGTCCATGCCCACCAGGAAGGGGGGGAAAGTGGCTTTGCCATCTGCCACGGCCTTCTTGCCGTTCGCCACTACTTCGTCCAAGGTGGCAGCCTTGCTGTCCACGATGCTGGTGTTGCGTAGGAGGGCAATGTTTTCGATGGCGTAAGGGACGCCGTAGACAGCGCCGTTGTAGGTCATGGCCTTGATGGAGGAATCCTGGAACTGTCCGGCTTTGTCACCCAGCTCGACGGGTGCGATCACACCGTTCTGGACGAACTTTCCAATCCAGTCGTGGGGGTCCGACGATCAAGTCAGGCCCCCCCTGCCCGGTGGGCACCTGGGTGATGAAGTCGTCGCGCACGGCGGCGAAGTCCTTGACCACGAGCTTCACCTCGATGCCGGTATCGGACTTGAACTTCTCCGTGATGTCCTTCAATGCCGGTGAACGCTCGGCGTCCACCCACATGGTGATGACACCGGCTCCTGCCGCCTTGAGATCCGGTTTTGCGGCTTCCGAGCTCGGCGCGGTGGAGGCGCTTCCACCGCACGCGCTCAGTGCCAGGCTGCGGCCACGGAGAGCGCCCCGGTGGCGAAAACCCGCCGGGTGGTGTGAGTCGCGAGGGTATTGTGCACCTTCATTGGTGTCCCTTTCGTTCTTTTGCTTCGACGGCAAGGGCTTGAGGCCCGTCTCTTCGCCGGTGACATGGCTCACAACTGCAAGCGCTTCCACACATTACAGGGCCCGCAGCATATTTGAAAAGCCCACCCCTCCCGACTAGCGCAAAGACAGCACCCTTAGGACTGGAAACGTTTACAACTTTGAGATTTGTCTTCTACGATGTGTTCATGTCCGTTGATTCCTTGCTCTCGGTTGCGAGCCCCGAGCCCACCACTGTTTTCACGCATGTGACCCCGGTCCACGACGCCTCAATGGCGCACGGATGGTGGCGTTCCGCCGTGATCTACCAGATCTATCCGCGGTCCTTCCGGGACCTCAACGGTGACGGCGTAGGCGACTTGGCTGGCATCACTGCCGAACTGCCGCAGTTGGCGGCGTTGGGGGGGTCGACGCCGTATGGCTGTCCCCCCCCTTCTATCGCTCACCCCAGCGCGATGCAGGATACGACGTCAGCGACTACTGCGACGTCGACCCCCCCCTCTTCGGCACCCTGCACCACTTCGACGCCTCATCGCAGAGGCCAACAGGCTCAACCTGCGCGTCATCGCGGACCTCGTCCCCAACCACTGTTCTGACCAGCACGTCGATTTCCAAGCAGCACTTGCTGCCGGCGCCAACAGCGCGGAGCGGGACATGTTCATCTTCCGTGATGGTCAAGGGCCCGACGGCAACGAGCCACCCAACAACTGGCAATCGCACTTCGGCGGCCCGGCATGGACACGCATCATAGAAGCTGACGGTCAGCCCGGCCAGTGGTTCCTGCATCTCTTCGACTCCTCACAGCCGGACTTCAACTGGGACAACCCTGCCGTCCACGCTGAGTTTGAACGCGTTCTCCGCTTTTGGCTGGACCGCGGCATCTCCGGCTTCCGGGTGGACGTTGCCCACGCACTGGTCAAGGCCGCTGGCCTCCCCAACTGGGGGGGTGGGCGTGCAGACGGCAACAGCTCCGACGGCTTCCCGGGCCAGGATGCGCCGATGTTCGGCCAGCCCGCCCTGCACGATATCTATCGCCGCTGGCGCTCCATCCTGGAAGAGTACGGACCGGACCGCATCCTGTGCGCCGAAGCCAACGTCGACCCGCTCCCCCCGGCTGGCACAGTGGTCCGTCCCGACGAAATGCACCAGGCCTTCAACTTCCCCTACCTGCACGCAGGACTGGATGTGAACCGCCTCCGCCACATCATCACCGACTCGCTGGTCTCGCTGGACGCCGTGGGCGCCCCCGAGCACTTGGGTGTTGTCCAACCACGATGTCGTAAGGCACGTGTCCCGTTTTGGTTACGACGGACCAGGGCCCCGCGACGGTGACGGCATTGGGCCTGATGACATGCAGCCCAACGAAGAACTCGGACGACGACGCGCTGCTGCAGCCACCATGTTCATGCTCGGACTTCCCGGCGGCGCGTACCTCTACCAAGGCGAAGAGCTGGGCCTACCCGACTCCTCCAGCATTCCCGGCAGCATGCGCCAGGACCCCACGTTCGCCCGCACCGGCGGAGCCGCATCGGCCGCGACGGCTGCCGTGTGCCGCTCCCCCTGGCGATCGTCAGAACCTCACACCGGGTTCGGCAGCGGCATGGACCCCTGGCTGCCCCCAGCCCGAGTCCTGGCCCCGCCCTGGCGAGGGACAAGCAAGAGTCTGATCCGGCGTCGCACCTTAACCTGTACCGCCGGATGCTCGCCCTCCGGGCCACGCACCGTCTGGGCGAGGGCTCCCTCGCCTGGGTGGAGGACTACTGCAGTGAGACCTCGCTCGCCTACCTCAACGGCAACACCCTGGTGATCATGAACGTCGGGGCTGAGGCCATGCCACTTCCGGCCGGCGAAACCATCCTGCGGAGCTCCGTTGGAGAAGGCAGCGCCGCTGATCTACCAGGCGCCGTCCTACCAAGCGCTGATCTACCAGGCGTTGATCTACTAGGCTCGGGGGGAGACAATCTGGCTCACGGCCAGCTAACTTTTCCACCAAGGAGCAGCATGACCGGCATCAAGGACGTAGCCGAGCGAGCAGGGCTGTCCGTTGCCACGGTCTCACGGGCGCTGAGCGGGAAGGGCAATGTCTCCCCCCCACAAGCCGCGAACGTGCCCGTGCCGCAGCTGCCGAGTTGGGATTCGTGCTTTCCTACCATGCGTCGAGCCTGGCCTCCGGGCGCACCCACAATGTCGGCTTGGTGGTGCCCTCGGTCCACCGCTGGTTCTTCTCAGCGGTGATCGAGCGCCTCAGCGGCATTGCTTGAGGCCGGCTACGACCTCACCCTGTACAACATTGGTGAAAACCCCGCACACCGGCAAAGCGTCTTCAGCGACTTCCTGCTCCGCAAGCGGTGGATGCGGTCATCGCAGTATCCCTGGAGCTTAGCGAAGACGAAATCGAGCAGCTTCACGCCGTACACCGCCCCATAGTGGGTATCGGCGGCCCCTTACCGGGAGCATCCACCATCAGGATCGACGACTCCGGGATCGCGCTGAAAGCCACTAACCACTTGCTGGGTCTGGGGGGGCACACCAAGATAGCGCACATCACCGGCAATGAAGCTACGACCAAGACTTCCATCTGCCGGGAACCCGCCGCAGCGGTTTTGAAAAGGCAATGAACGACGCCGGCTGCCCGGTCCGGCCCGAATGGATCGTTTCCGCGGACTTCACCATAGAAGGCGCCTACGCGGCTGCGAGGCAACTGCTGGCCAGCGCACCGGAACGCCCCACGGCCGTTTTCGCAGCGTCAGACGAAATGGCCATTGGCACCATCCTTGCCGCCAGGGACTTCGGCCTGCGCATCCCGGACGATCTCTCCGTCATGGGCATCGACGGGCATGACCTGGGCAAAGTCCTTGGCTTGACCACCATCGACCAGGATGCCAAGGGGCAGGGGGGGCATTGGCTGTCCGGACCCTGTTGGGTGCCATCAACAACGGGCTGGTTCTGGAACCCGCAGACACGGAGCACCCCCCCACCAGGCTGGTGGTGCGGACAAGTACCGCTGTGCCCAGACCCGGCACATCCTAGGACGTGTTCCTAGGGCAGTGGCCGTTCCATCACGAGCTCCAGCTTTGACGTGTCCTGCGGATAAGGCCGGCTGGCACCCGTTGTCTCGAATCCGTGACGCCTGTAGAACGCCAGTGCCCTTGAGTTGTCCTCATGCACCCCAAGCTCAATGCTTTCCGCTGCCAGGTCTTCCGCTGCGGCCTTGCACGCCTCATTGAGGAGTTCGTCGGCCAGTCCCAGCCCGCGATGCTCGGGTGCGACATACACGCTGATCAGCATAGCCTGCAGCGGTTTCTCCGGGCTCTGGGGGGGGTGTTTGACCACCACGCGCATCAGGCCACAGAATCTGCTGCCGTCTTCGCCACCATCGGCAACCAGGGTGACACTGGCGTCCCCGGACATCGCGGCAGCACGCTCCTGCCACTGGGTGTCCGTTTGCCGGCGCGCAGCATCCAGGCTTTCCACGTAGGCCATGGGCGTATCTCTGAGCATCTCCAGGCGGACGGCGCTCAACAGGCCCAATCTTTCGCGTGGAGCCTGCGGATCCTAGGCAACTGCTCCGCCCATGAATCTCACGTAGCGCTCCAGGACACGGGGGGGCCAACCCTCGGCGTAGGACGCGCGCGAGGCCGCGGGGGTCTTCGGCGCCCTCCCACCCGTCGTGGACCAAGCGAACCTCAGTGCCCTCTTCCACGGCCCTGAACGATACACGGATCTCGGTGGACCAAAGGGGGTGTGCTCGCGGGATACCAGCTGGCGTGGAAAGACAATGGCGGCTGCCAATCGTCAATGGTTCCCCCCCACACGGAAGTACGTCCGTCCTCGGCCGTCTCGAGGATCAGGTTCTCTTCGAACTCAACATGTGACCCCCCCTCGCCGAACACGCTCTCTTGGTCCAGCGGCCACCAGAGGTGTGGGTGATCCGTGAATCCCTGGAAGGCATGTGAGACGTTGGTGGGGGACCACGACGGTGATGATGAAGGGCTCCAAAGCATCGTTGTCCTGCTGGGACGACTCGGGCTCCGACTCGGGGTGGCTGAAGAGGTTTTCCATGACCACCAACTCTACCGGGGGCAGAAGGCACTCACTTGGTTAAACAGGACGGCTTCGCTCAAGCGGGACGGTTAAATGCAAAGAGCCCCGACCATAAAGGTCGGGGGGGCTCTTCTCAAATTA